>JANNTF010000001.1:0-5086 GCA_031403455.1 Alphaproteobacteria bacterium
TGCACGTCCGCGAGCCCCATCAACCAGCGCCCGAAGCGACGATCCTCGTAGCCCGCGACCAGGCCGACGCTGACGCCGAGCAAGGCCGATACCGACACCGCCGCGACACCAACCAGAAGGGACACGCGCGCCCCCACCATCAAGCGACTCAGCAGATCGCGACCGAGCGCGTCGGTGCCGAGCACATGAAGCCCGATCTCCGAGCGCGCCATCGGCGGTAGCAATCGGCTGAGAATGTCCTGAGCGGCGGGATCATGCGGCGCGAGAATCGGCGCGAACATCGCCGACGCCGCGACGATCGCCAGCACGAACAGCCCTGATGCGGCCAGGCGACTGCGCAGGATCCGGCGCATCAAGGTCATTTGAGCCGGATACGCGGATCGAGCGCGGAGTAGGCGATGTCGACGCACAGATTGATCGTCACCACGATCAGCGCCATGAACACCACGAAGGCTTGCACGACCGCGAAGTCACGATTGGAGATCGCCTGGATGGCGAGCCGGCCCATGCCGGGATACGCGAAAATCTCCTCCGTGATCACCGCGCCACCGAGCAGCGCACCGACCTGCAGGCCGATCACCGTGATCGCGGGGATGGCGGCGTTGCGCAGCGCGTGGCGCAGCACCACGAGCTTCTCGCCCAACCCCTTGCCGCGCGCGGTGCGGATGTAGTCGGCTTGCAGGACCTCGAGCATGCTGGCCCGCAGCAGCCGGCTGATCAGCGCCGTCGAGTAGGCCGCCAGCGTGATCGCCGGCATCACCAGATGCGCCCAGCTGCCGCGCCCCGAAGGCGGCAACCATTCGAGCTGTTCCGAAAATATCAGGATCAGCATGATGCCGAGCCAGAAAGTCGGGAAGCTCTGCCCGATCACCGTCACCAGCAGACTCACACGGTCGAAGGTCGAGTCGCGGCGCGTCGCCGCGTAGATCGCGGTCGGCACGGCCAACAGCACCGCCAGCAGCAAGGCTGCGCCGGCAAGTTGCAGCGTCGCCGGGAGGCGATCGAGAACGAGGCGCAGCGCGGGTTCCTGATGGCGCAGCGAGCGGCCGAAATCGCCCTGCACGGCGTGGCTCAGAAAATCGCCATACTGCACCAGCATCGGTCGATCGAAGCCCATCTGGCTGCGAAACCGCGCGATCTCCTCGGCGCTGGATTCCGGCGGCAGGAAGAGCGACGTCGGATCGCCGCCGAGCCTCACCAGCAGAAACACCATCACCGAGACGCCGAGGATCACCGCGAGGGCGTAGATGATCCGCGTCGTCACATAGCGCAGCATCCTACCGCAGCTCGGCCTTGCGCAGATCGATCATCGAATCCGTGCGCGGTGTCCAGACCAGACGGCTGCTCACCGCGTAGATCAGCGGCGGCACGAAGAATGGGATATGCGGCGCCTCTTCCTTGATGATTCGCGCAGCCGCGCGATACGCGTCCATGCGTTCCTTCTCATCGAGCGTCGAGCGGCCCTTGATCAGCAAGGCATCCAGCTCGGGATTGCTGTAGTAGCTCTGGTACTGGCCGGTGAAGAGCAGCGGATACCAGACGAGATCCGCATCGAGCCCGCTCCAGCCGCCGAAGCTCAGCCCATCGCGACCCTTGCGCTCCGAGATCTGCGCCCAGACGCCCGCCTCGACGAAGCGCAGCTCGACCTCGACGCCGACGCGCGCGAGGAAACCGGCGACGGCTTGCGTCACTTCCTTGTCCTTGAGATAGCGGCCCTGCCGCGTGATCAGCGGGATCTTGAAGCCGTTGGGATAGCCGGCCTCCGCGAGCAGCTGCTTGGCGCGCGCGGGATCGTAGGGATAGGGCTTGATCGACTCGTCGTAACCGAATGCGCTGCGCGGCAGTGTGACCGCGATCCGCTCGCCGAGCCCGGCGAGCAGCGAGCGCTGCATCGCGTCGGCGTCGATGGCGTAGTTGAGCGCCTGGCGCACGCGCTTGTCCTGCAGCGGACCCGGCTTCAACGTATCGAGGCCGACGAAATAGAGAAGATCACTCGCGACATTCAGTACCCGCGTGCGGCCGCTGTTCAGGCCCTGGATCTCCTCGGGTGGAATGTCGCCGCCGAGATCGATGCCGCCGCTCTTGAGCTCGGCAATGCGCGCCCGCGCCTCGGGGATCGGTCGCCAGACGATGCGCCGGATCTTCGGCGCGCCGCCCCAATAGTCGGGATTGGCCTCGATGACGACGCGCTCGTCCTTCATCCACTCGACGAAACGATAGGGGCCGGTGCCGATCGCACGGCGATTGAGCGCGTCCAGGCCACCCTCCTTCACGTGCTTGGGCGGTACGATCAGCGCCGCGAAAGACGCCTCGAACAACGTCGACAACATCGTCGGATAGGGCTTCTCCGTGACGAAGCGCACGGTGAACGGATCACCGATCTCGACACGCTTGATCACGGCGATGCGCGAGCGATAGGGGGAGTTGAACGCGGGATCCAGCGCGCGATCGAAGGTGAACTTCACCGCTTCGGCGTCGAATGCCTCGCCGTTGTGGAACTTGACGCCCTGGCGCAGCTTGAATTCCCAGATCGTCGGGTCGGGATTGCTCCAGGACGTGGCGAGCAGCGGCTGGAATTTGCCGCTCTCGTCCTTGGTGACCAGCGCCTCGTAGACGTGGAAGAGGATGTTGGCGGTCGGAAACACGGAATGCTTGGCCGGATCCATCGTGTACGCATCGGCGCCCTGCGCGACGATGATCGTGTCGGCCGAGGGCGACTGCGCGCCGGCAAACGTGGCGCCCAATCCGCTTGCTGCCAATGCCGTGCCAGCGAGTTTGAAAGTCGAACGACGATGAAGCATGGATGGTCTCCGGGGCTGGAGGAAGGCGATGGGACCGACCCTGCCGATCAGTCTTTCGAGTCGGTGCAGAGTGCGATGGCGGCAAAGCTATCGAGTCGATCCAGGCGAAACCAGATCTCGTTCCCGTCCCGCCGCGTCTTCAGTGTCGTACCGTCCACGAGATTGCGCGCCGTCGTGGCGCGGCTGGTGACGCCGATGTCGAAGCCTGCGATCGGGATGGTTGCGATGTGCGGCTTGGTCGCCGCGGCGGCGTTGTTGACGAGATGCAGCATGTCGCCGTCGTGGTGCCCGTAGAGGATGCACTCCACGGCGACCGGCGCATCCGTCCGGATCGGTGGCGGGCCCGCCGCCGTCTCGAGCAGATGCCCGAGGACGCTGCAATACTCGGGAATCGCAAAGAGATGATGGAGCGCGCCGATCCGCCACGGCAGCCACCACGCATGGCCGCCACCATGCCGGCGGTGGATCAGTCCGGGATCCGTCCCGGGTCCCTCGACCACCGTGAATTCCGGTGCGTTGTTGCCGAACGGCCCGATGACGCGCAGATCGCCTGTCGCATCGGCGAGGGCGGGCGACCAGAACGCGCCATCGCCACCGATATGCGGGATCCCGCCGAGGATCGACCGCAAGCGTGCGGCTGCGATACTGAAATAGGCGCCGCCAATGCCGCGTGATCGGCCCGGCAGGGCCGGCAGCGTCGCCAGCGCCGCGCGCGCCCTTGCCGTGCCGTCACCGTCGCATGCCGCGAGATCGGCCGTCGCGATCAGCGTGCCGCCGCCAGCGACGTAAGCGTCGAGCGCGGCCGCATCCTCGTCGCCCAGACACGACACCGCGGGCAGGATGACCACCGCGTAGCGCGCGAACTCATGCACCGATACGCCGCCATCGGGCAGCACATCGCAGGGATAGCGCAGCGCGGCGATCATCTCGTAGACGCCGCGGAACTCCGCGACATGGCCCGGCACGCGCGGATCCCCGGCGGCTCGGCCGCGATCTGGCCCCCACTCGATGCTGTCCTGCGAGCGCAGCACCGCGATGCGAGCGCGCGAGCGCAAATCCCGATACCACAGCGCATTGCGCGCGTGGAACCGCCCGAAGTCGCGTATCGCCGCGATCGAGCGTGGATCGTCCTGAGCGAGCCGACCATTGATCGCCGGCATCGGCGGTGCGCCATGCGCGGCACCCTGGACGAGGCTGCGCACGAGGCGATCGCCGGGAATCGCCGTCTGCCGGCTGGCGAAGAACGCGGAGCCCGAATGGACAAGCATCGGCGGGATGCCCGGCTTCGTCGCGCGCGCGAGCAACGCCTCCTCGGCCGCCCAATGCGTCCATTGCGGCTGCGGGTCGACCGGGTTCACCACGACAGGGTTGGAACATTGCGCACTGACGATGTCGGCGATGCCTGCCATCGCGCGGTAGCTCCAGCCGTCGCGCAGATGGTGATAGGGAATCAGCGCCGCGCCGGGCGCCCGCGCATGGACGAACTCGCGCACGCGCAGGAAGAACGCGGCGAGATACGCCTGGCGCCAGCGTTCATAGGCGGGGGTGCGCTGGCCATCGAGCGGCACGGGCGCGCCCGTCGCCGCCCGCACCAATGTCTGGCAACGCACGCAATGACAGCGTCCGACATTGAGATAGTTGAAGAAGAAGCCGTCCACGCGATAGCGCGTCAGCAACTCGTCGAGCATCGCGAAGGCTTCGCGCTGCCAGAACGGCCCAGTCGCGCAAGTCTGCGGCATCTCCCAGATCAGTCGCGGCGCTCCCTCCGCATCGCGAGTAAACCAGTCGGGATCGCGCGCGAGCCACGCGGCGCGACCTTTGCTGATATCAACACGCACGATCGCGCGCATGCCTCGGCGATGCGCGGCCTCGATCACCGCGCCGAGGAAGTCACCCTGCATGTGCGGATTGATCTGCTGGCTCGACAGCTTTGTCGGGTACCAGGCGGAGAAGCCGGCCCCCATCGACAGATAGGCTTGCGCGGACATTTCGGCCGCCTCGTCGACGAGCGTCGCCGGATCGAGGCCGATCGCGTCGCGCTCGCGCAGCAGATGCTGGAAGCCGCGCAGCGGCTGCCGCCACCAGGTCTGACTCATGCCCGATCCTCCGGATCGAGCACGCCGATGCGGCGATACATTTGCCGGATCGGATCGGCCAAGCGCGCGGCCGCGCCGTAGATACCGGCATTCGCGCGCAAGCGTCGTGCCGCCAGCTCGTCGGCTTCGGCCCAGAGCGCGGCCTCGTCGATCGCGAGGCAACGTCCCGCGCGCATGACGATCCGTCCG
>JANNTF010000002.1:0-7212 GCA_031403455.1 Alphaproteobacteria bacterium
CGGCATCCCGCATTTCGAGCGCACGATGGACGAGGGTCGCCGCTCGGTGCAGCTGCTGTGCGAACTCGCGGCCGCGCAAGGTCGTCGCGTCGACATGCATTGCGACGAGACCGACGACCCGATGTCGCGGCATGTCGAGACGCTGGCCTTCGAGACGCAGCGCCTCGGTTTGCACGGCCGGGTGACCGGCTCGCATCTCACCTCGATGCACAGCATGGACAATTACTACGCCTCCAAGCTGATCGCGCTGATGGCGGAGGCGCGGCTGGGCGTGATCGCCAATCCGCTCATCAACATCACCATTCAAGGACGCCACGACAGCTACCCCAAGCGTCGCGGCATGACCCGCGTGCCCGAACTCATGGCCGCCGGCCTGACGGTCGCCTTCGGCCATGATTGCGTGATGGATCCCTGGTACAGCCTCGGCGCTGCCGACATGCTCGAGGTCGCGCATATGGCCATCCATGTCGCGCAGATGACCGGGCTCGACGCGATGCGCAGCTGTTTCGACGCCGTGACCAGTCATGGCGCGGAACTGCTCGGGCTCGAGGATTACGGCATTGCCGTGGGGTGCTTCGCGGATCTGCTTCTGCTCGAGGCCCAGGACCCGATCGAGGCGATCCGCCTCAAGGCTGCACGGCTGAAGGTGATCCGGCGCGGCCGCGTGATTGCGGAAGCGCCGTCGCGTCGCACGACATTGCGCCTCGACGGACGCGCCACCAGCATCACCATGCTGCACCGCGACAGCTGACATGCGCACGCGATCCTCACGGGAAGAATTGCCTCGGCATGCACGGCGTAGATATCCTTGCGGGATGATCACCCCATCGCCGGAAGCGCCATGCTGACCTCAAATCCACGATCGTCATGAGCACCGCAGTCATCGGCAGCGTTGCCGCACGCGAGATCGCTGCAGCGCGCGCCTCGGAGATCGTCAAGGTCGAACTCTGGATCTTCGCCTATCCGATGGTGGGCGTCGGCAAGGGTGGCGTCGACATGCCGGGCGCGAAATCGGAGCGCCTGCGGCTCGCGGCGGCGATCGAGACGCGCGACGGCGCGCGCGGTTCGTATGTCGGCGGACAGGCCAACGCGCTGTCGCAGGCCACAGCGTGCGCCAGGGCGGTGCTCGGTCTCGATGCCTTCGCGCGCGAGCAGGCGTACGAGTTGATCCGTCGGCAGCTGCGCAAGGAAGACCGCATGGGCGCCGGCGTGATCGACATCGCAATGTGGGATCTCGCCGGCAAGCGCCTCGGCATCTCGGTGAGCCAGATGCTCGGCGGCACCAAGCAGAGATTGCCCGCCTATGCCTCGACATGGTTCGGCGGCGATGGCGGCGGCTTGGCGACGCCCCAGGCCTTCGTCGATTTCGCCGAGGAATGCTGCGGCCTCGGCTACCGCGCCTTCAAGATGCATGGCTGGACGGATGGCGGCACGGAGCGCGACGCGCAGACGGTGCGGCTGCTCGGCAAGCGTTTCGGCGGCCAGATCGCGCTGATGCACGACGCGGCCTGTCACTTCAAGACTTTCGGCGACGCGCTGGAAGTCGGCCGCGCCTGCGACGAGGCGGGTTTCTTCTGGTACGAGGATCCCTACAGCGATGGCGGCCTCGCCGCGCATTCGCATCGCCGGCTGCGCGAGATGATCAAGACGCCGCTGCTGCTCGGCGAGCATGTCCGCGGCCTGGAATCGACGGCGACCCTAACTCTCGCGGACGGTACCGATTTCGTCCGCGCCGATCCGGATTTCGATATCGGTATCACAGGCACCATGAAGATCGCGCATTTCGCGGAGGCGCTGGGCCTCGATGTCGAACTGCATGCGCCGGGCCCGGCGCATCGCCACTGCATGGCGTCGATCCGCAACACCAACTACTACGAGCTCTCGATGGTCGGGCCGTCGCGCGGCAATTTCAATGCGCCCGTCTATACCTGCGGCTATTCCGATGCGCTCGACGATGTCGGAAAGGACGGCTGCTTCCCGGTTCCCGAGGGACCGGGGCTGGGCGTGACCTATGATTGGGACTTCATCAAGCGCCACGCGAAATCCCATGTGGTCGTCGAGTAGGTCGAGGAAATGACGATGCTGAAGACCGCCGACATCGCGGCCGCCGAGGAGACCGGCGCCAGCAACCGAGGCCGCGCGATCAAGAAGATCGAGGTCATCCTGTTCAAGCACGACATGGAGAACGTCTCCTTCGACGTGAGTCCGAGCGGCATCGACATGCCGGGCGCGCGGCACACGCGCAAGCGCATCGCGATCACCATGGAAACGGTCGACGGCGCGCGCGGCGAATATGTCGGCGGCCGCCCCGACGCCGCCGCGCAGACGGAGTTTCTCGCGCGGCGGATCATCGGCTGGGATTGCTACGCGCGGGAGAAGATCTACGAGCATGCGCGCCGCTGGCTGCGCAAGGAGGACCGCATCGGCGCGTGCCCGATCGACAATGTGCTCTGGGATCTCGCCGGCAAGCGCAGCGATGTAACGGTGTCGGCGCTGCTGGGCGGGCAGCGCCGCGAGCGCCTGCCGGCCTATGCCTCGACCTGGTTCGGCGGCGATGGCGGCGGCCTGGCGACGCCCGAGCATTTCGCCGATTTCGCCGAGGAGTGCCACGCGCTCGGCTATCGCGCTTTCAAGATGCATGGCTGGACCGATGGCGATTACCGGCGCGACGCGGCCGCCATCCGGCTGCTCGGCAAGCGCGTCGGCTCTCGCATGAAGCTGATGCATGATTCCGCGTGTCATCTCGTGACTTTCGCCGATGCGCTGGCCTGCGGGCGCGCCTGCGACGAGGCGGGTTTCTTCTGGTACGAGGACCCCTATAGCGATGGCGGCCTCGCGGCCCATGCCCATCGCCGGCTGCGCGAACTGATCCGCACGCCCATCCTGCTCGGCGAGCATGTGCGCGGCGTCGAGGCGATGGCGACGCTGGCGCTCGCCGACGGCACCGATTTCATCCGCGCCGATCCGGATCTCGATATCGGCATCACCGGCACGATGAAGATCGCGCATTTCTCCGAGGCGCTCGGGCTGGATGTCGAGATCCACGGCAACGGACCGGCGCATCGCCACGCGATGGCCGCCATCCGCAACACCAATTTCTACGAGCTCGCGATGGTCGGGCCGTCGCGCGGGCAGGCCGTCGGCAGTTTCTACGCCTGCGGCTATTCCGACCGGCTCGACGATGTCGCCAGCGACGGTTGCTTCGAAGTGCCGGATGGGCCCGGCCTCGGCGTGCGCTACGATTGGGACTTCATCAACAAGAATACGGTCAGCCGCACTGTCTTCGAGTGAAATCCGACCGACACTGACGAGGGAGAGAACGCGATGCGATATCTCAGCACCACGGTTTTGGCGATCGTTGCGCTGGCCGGCGCGCCAGCCGCTTGGGCGCAGTCGACGGGCACGCTCAATCTGCGGCTTCAGGCGCGCGATCTGGGCTCGATCGATCCTGCCCTGACCAAGACCGGCGACGACGAGACGATCGTCCTGCAGGTCTTCAACGCGCTGGTGAATACCAAGCGCGGGACGATGGACATCGAGCTCGCGCAGCTGCAGCCCGAGCTCGCGCAGAGCTGGGACATCTCGCCTGACAAGAAGACCTGGACTTTCCGCCTGCGGTCCGGCGTGAAATGGCAGAAGGGATTCGGCGAGGTCACCGCCGAGGACGTGAAATTCTCCTTCGAGCGCCAGCTCGATCCCAAGCTCGGCGGCGTGCACGGTGCGAGCTTCAAGGACATCGCGTCGATCGACATCGTCGATCCGCTCACGGTGCGGTTCAATCTGAAAGACTCCAACGCGTTCTTTCACGCCACCGCGCTGACCCCCGGCTTCGGGCGCTTCATCGTGCCGAAGAAGGCCGTCGAGACTCTCGGGGCCGAGTTCGGGCGCGCGCCGGTCGGCAGCGGGCCGTTCGAATTCGTGGAGTACCGGCCGCAGGAATCGGTCGTGCTCAAGGCGCACAAGGATTATTTCAAGGGCGCGCCGCCGACCGAGACGCTGCGCTTCCGCTACATCCCCGCCGACAACGCGGCCAGCATCGCCTTCATCGGCAAGGAACTCGATCAGACCGGAGGCCCGCGCGAGCCGCGCTGGGTCGAGCAGATGCAGAAGCAGCGGCCGGACGCCGTCATCAGCATCATGCAGCCCGGCAGCCTGCAATTCCTGCATTTCAACATGAAGGTGAAGCCGCTCGACGATGTGCGGGTGCGCCAGGCTTTCGCCTATGCGGTCGACCGCAAGCTCTGGGCGTCGGTCTTCGGCGTCGTGCACGGGCCGCTACCCGCCATCGTGCCCGAGGAGTTCTACGGCGCGCTGAAGGCGGCGGAGATCCCGGTCGAATTGCGCTACGCCTACGATCCCGCCAAGGCCAAGGCGCTGCTGGCCGAGGCGGGGTTTCCCAACGGCTTCGCCATCGAGGCGCTGGCGAGCGAGCGCTCCGACTACCGGCAGAACATGCTCATGGTGCAGGACCAGGTCCGCAAGGTCGGCATCAACATCACGCTGAAGATCGTCGATCACGCGAGCTATCACGCCGCGATCCGCAAGGACGAGGGCACGATCGCCATGCTGTCGACGGCGATCGCGCCGACGGCGCCTGCCGTCATCAACGAGTTCCTGCATTCCGCCGCCGCGGTGGGCAAGCCGGCGTCGCTGCGCAATTTCTCGCATTACGGCGTGATGGGCGGCAGCGTCGACGCGCTGGTCGACCGGGCCGTCGCCGAGACCGATACCGCGAAGCAGCTCGATCTGCTCCGGCAGGCGCAGCTCCAGATCCTGAGGGACATGCCGGTGCTGCCGCTGCAGACACAGCCGCTGGTCAGCGTGATCCAGGGCAATATCGATCTCGGCTACACGCCCGTGAGCGGCTTCGGCCAGTACGAATACGCGACGGCGAGGCGCGTCAACAGATAGCCGGAAGGGCTGGAGCCGGCCAAGACAGATGTGGCGTTTCGCCGTCAGACGCCTGGCCGATGCGGTCCTGACCGCCCTGCTGGTCTTCACGTCAGTCTTCTTCGCGATGCGCCTGCTGCCGGGCGACCCGGTGATCGCCATGCTCGGCGACCGCGCGAGCGCGGCGACGATCGAGAACGTGCGCCGCACGCTCGGCCTCGATCAACCGCTCCTGGTGCAATACGGGAAATTCCTCTGGGGGCTGCTGCATCTCGATCTCGGCAAGTCGCTGATCAACGGCGTCGATGTGACCGCGACGATGGTGCGCCATCTGCCCTACACCATCATGCTGACCATCACCGCGACGCTGATCGGCATCGTGATCGGGATCCCGGCCGGCGTGGCCGCCGCGATGCGGCCGGGCGGCGGCAGCGATCATTCCACGCGCCTCGTCTCGCTCTTCGGCTCGGCCTTGCCGGATTTCTATGTCGGGCTGCTGCTGCTGACGATCTTCGGCCTCAAGCTCGGCTGGTTCCCGCTGCTGGGCGGCGGCGATACGCCCTTCGATCTGAGCCATCTCGCGCTGCCCGCTTTGACGCTCGGCCTGCTCAAGGGTTTCGGGCTGATGCGCCTGACGCGCACCGCGGTGATCGACGTCGCCGGCCGCGACTATGTCCGCACGGCGCGATCGCTCGGCCTGAGCGAACGCGCCGTGGTCTGGCAGCACGTCGTGCGCAACGCGATGATCCCGATCGCGACGCAGCTCTCGCTGTCGATCATCGCCACGCTCGGCGGCACCATCGCCGTCGAGCTCGTCTTCAACCGGCCGGGCGTCGGCCAGCTGCTCGTCGGCGCCGTGACCTCGCGCGACTACACGCTCATCCAGGGCGGCCTCGTGCTGCTGTCGCTGCTCGTGGTCGCCGTGAACCTCGTCACCGATCTGCTCTACGTCGTCATCGATCCGCGCGTGAAGGAGGGCTGACATGCTGGATCGCATCTCGGTCGGCGTCGCGCTGGGCATCCTCGCGCTGCTGCTGTTCGTCGTGATCTTCGCGCGCTGGATCCAGCCCCATGATCCGCTGCTGCAGAATTTCGCCGCGGTGGATCAGGGGATGTCGGCGCAGTACTGGCTCGGCACGGACGAATACGGGCGCGACATCTTCTCGCGCCTGATCGAGGGGGCGCGACTGTCGCTGACGATCGGCATCGCGGCGCCGGTCCTCGCCGCCTGCGTCGGCATCGCGCTCGGCACGATGTCGGCCTTCTTCGGCGGCTGGGCCGAGAGCATCGTGACGCGAATCACCGACATGATGATGTCCTTCGATCCGCTGCTGCTCGGCGTGCTGATCGTGGCCGTGCTCGGACCCGGCGTGCAGAATCTGTCGATCGCCATCGCCGCCGCGCTCGTCCCGCCCTTCATCCGCCTGTCGCGCGCCTCGACGCTGTCGGTGAAGCGCGAGGCCTATGTCGACGCCTCGATCGCAATGGGCCGCAGCAGCGCCTCGACCATCGCGCTGCATGTCCTGCCCAATATCTCGGGGCCACTGGTCGTGATGCTGACGATCTGGATCGGCGCGGCGATCCGCCTCGAAGCGTCGCTGAGCTTCATCGGCCTCGGCGCCCAGGCCCCGGCGCCGTCCTGGGGCAACATGGTGCGCGAGGGGATCGCCGATCTGTTCGGCTCGCCGTTGCCGGCCTTGTTCGCGGGCCTCGCGATCACCCTCACCGTGCTGGCCTTCAACGTGCTCGGCGACGCGCTGCGCGACCGCCTCGATCCCGACCATGTCTCGGGACGATGAAACCGATCCTCAGCATCCGTGATCTCAGGGTCTCGTTCCGGACCAAGACCGGTCCGCTGGCGGCGCTGCGCGGCGTCGATCTCGAGATCGCACCCGGCGAATGCCTCGGGCTCGTGGGCGAGTCCGGGTCGGGCAAGAGTCTGACGGCGCTTGCCATGCTCGGGCTCCTGCCGGCAACGGCGATGGTGACCGCGGGCGAGGCGCTATTCGAGGGCCGCGATCTGCTCGCCATGAACCGCCAGGAGCTGGATGCGCTGCGCGGCCGGCGGATCAGCATGATCTTCCAGGAGCCGATGACGGCCCTCAACCCGATCATGAACGTGGGCAAGCAGATCGCGGCGCCGCTGCGCCGGCATCTCGGCCTGTCGGGCGAGAATGCGCGCCGCCGCGCAATGGAGTTGCTCGGCATCGTCGGCATCCCCGCGCCGGAGACGCGCATCGCCGCCTATCCCCATCAGCTCTCGGGCGGCATGCGCCAGCGCGTGATGATCGCGATGGCGCTCGCCTGCGGGCCGCAGCTGCT
>JANNTF010000003.1:0-10194 GCA_031403455.1 Alphaproteobacteria bacterium
GTTACATTTTTTCTCAAGGCTTAGTACAAATTTTTATTTGCGAAGCATCCGCATTTTTTTGCACACCCAAAATCTCATATAAGTCCCTGCTCATTTTTGATCCAAGACTTTCCCTACGGCTTCGGTTGCACCACTGAGAACTGAAAACACTTTTGCGTAATCCATTCTCGTTGGACCAATGATCCCAATGGCTCCTTGATCGCCGTCTTCACTAGAAAATGGTGCATAGCGGCGCGCGCCCGAGGGCTACGCGGCGGCGTTCGCGACTCTTGCGCGGCAGAACCGCACCGGCATCGCGGAAATGACCTCTCCCGGTTCCAACGCCGCATTCGCGAGCTTGGCCATGGCGGCCCAGAAGTACCAGCTGCCGAGCATCACGTTTCAGAAGGTCAACGTGATATCGGGTGCATTGCTGAGCTACGGACCCGACCGCGGGTCCTATTTGCCGCGTGCAATGATCCTCGCCGACAAGATCCTCAAAGGCGCCAAGCCAAGCGAGTTGCCGATCGAGCATCCCACCAGATTCGAGCTGGTGATCAACCTGAAAACCGCGAAGGCGCTGGGCATCGAACTCCCACCCTCGATCCTGCTCCGCGCCGACGAGGTGATCGAGTGACGCGCAGGCTGCGCCGCCTCGCGCCGGCTCTGCGCACAACGGGCCTCGCGGCATTGCTCGCCGTCGTTGCGATTTGGCTGACGCCAGGCCATGCCCAGAGTCCCGATCGCATCTATCGCCTCGGTCATCTCGCATCCACCTCGAGCTCCGCGCAGGGGGCCCGGCGCGAGATGCTGCCGGCACTCGCGAAACTGGGCTTCAGCGAAGGTCGCAATCTCGTCCTGGATGCGCGATTCGGTGCTGCCGACGAGTTGCCGGACCTGATGCGCGAACTGCTGGCCGCCAAGCCAGACGCGATCATCACCGTTGGGCCCGTCGCACTTCGCGTCGCCGCCGAGGCAACCAGCCTTGTGCCGATCATCAGTTTCGGCCCCGATCCGGTCGGGCTGGGATTTGCCAAGAGCCTTGCTCGCCCCGGCGGCAACGTCACCGGGGTCATGATCCTGGGCGAGGATCTCGATGCCAAGCGGCTCGACCTGCTGCACGAAGCCGCCCCGATGGCGCGGTCCGTCGCCGTGCTGTTCTCGGCCGAATACCCGCCGAGCGTCTTGGAGAACAAGCGAGCGGGGATGCGTGCGGTGGCGGCGAGCCTCGGCATTGCGCTGCTCGATTTCAACGTCGCGGCGCCCGATGACCATCCGGCCGCCTTCGCTGCGATGCGCGCGGCGGGTGTGCAGGCGCTGGTGATCGGCGGGTCCCCGCAACTCGATCGCGACACGAAGCTTCTCGCCGCGCGCGCCCTCGAGGCGCAACTGCCGACGGCGTGCGAATGGGCGAGGAATACGCAGGTTGGCTGCCTGCTCGGCTACTCCCCGAGTACGGCCGCACTGCGTCAGCGCATGGCCGATCAGGTCGCGCGCATCTTGCGCGGCGCCGCGCCCGGCGAGCTGCCGATCGAGCGCCCGAGTGTTTTCGAGTTCGCCGTCAACCTCAAGATCGCCAAGGCGCTCGGCCTCACCATCCCGGAATCGCTGCTCGCGCGCGCCGACGAGGTGATCGAATGAGGAAGACAATTCGCCGGCGGCGATTTGCCATCACGGTGATGACCGCTGCGGTCGCGTTCCCGCTCGGCGCCAAGGCGCAGCAGAGTGAAAAGCGTTTCACGATCGGCTACCTCTCGACTGCGACGCTCGTCGAGGAACGCCCGAATGGGCTTTACAGCGCATTCGTCGAGCGGCTGCGCGAACTCGGTCATGTCGAGGGCCGCAACCTCGTCATCGAACGCCGCTACGCAGGCGGCAGGCCGGAGACGCTCGCCGAATTGGCCGCCGAGTTCGTTCGGCTCAAGGTGGACATCATCGTCTGCGCCGGCGCCGTGGCGACTGAGGCAGCGCGGCGAGCGACCACCACGATCCCGATCGTGTTCGTCGCCGGCGACCCCGTGGGATGGCGGTTTGTCGCGAGTCTCGCGCGCCCGGGCGGCAACCTCACCGGGATGTCGCTCATCGTCGCGGAGCTCGATAGCAAGCGCATCGAGCTGTTCAAGCAGGCGGTGCCCGGATTGTCGCGCCTCGCAATCCTGTCTTCGGGCGCCGCGCTCCCTCCAACTTGGGCGGCCACCGAGGCGGCGTCCCGAGGGCTGGGAATAGAGCCGGCGCCCGTGCTCGTCGTGCACAAGGCGGACGAGTTCGGAAACGCGTTCGCGCTCGCCGTCCAGGCGCATGCCAACGGCGTCTTGCCGCTCTCGACTCCGTTGTTCAACGCCGAGATGCGACAGATCATCGAGCTGGCCGCACAGGCCCGGCTCCCGGTGATGTACGAGCACCGCGATTTCGTCGAAGCAGGCGGCCTGATGTCCTATGGGCCGAGCATTCGCGACGTGTTTCGCCGCGCCGCCGGCTATGTCGACAGGATCCTCAAAGGCGCGAAGCCGGCCGATCTGCCGGTGGAGCAGCCGACGGCGATCGAGCTGGTGATCAACCTCAAGACGGCGCAGGCGCTCGGCCTCACCATCCCGCAATCCCTGCTCGCCCGCGCCGACGAGGTGATCGAATGATCGGACGTCGGGACTTTGCCAATGCGCTGACGCTGGGTCTGCTGGGTGCCCCGATCATCGCCGCGGCGCAGCAATCGCAGCGTCTTCCGCTGGTGGGAATGTTGCACGACAATTTGGGTGATGGAGGTCCCTGGGTTCGCCGCGTGGTCGGGGGTCTGGGTGAGTTGGGGTACGTCGAAGGCAAAAATTTCGCCTTCGAGTTTCGTTCCCCGGCCGGGAAATCGGCTGCAGCGGAACTCGTGAAACTCAGAGTCGATGTCATCTATGCATCGGGTCCGGCCGCCATCACGGCCGCGCGGGATGCGACCAGCGTGATCCCGATCGTTGCCTTGGATTATGAAACCGACCCCGTTCAGGCCGGATGGGCGCTCAGCCTTGCACGACCGGGGGGCAATCTCACCGGCCTGTTTCTCGACAATACCGACCTGGTCGGCAAGTGGTTCGAGCTGCTTCGAACTGCCGCGCCGGGAATTCGTCGCATCGGCCTGCTGTGGAATTCGAAGACCGGGCCGACACAACTGGACGCGGCGAAGGCGGCCGCGCAGGGCTTCGGCATCGAGATCCACGTCATGGAAGTGCGCGGCCCCGATGATATCGAAGCGGTGCTCAGGGTTGGAATCAACGCCGGCATCACAGCCATCGTCACTCTCGGCGCGCCCGAGTTTAGCGGGCGCGTCACCACAAAGCAGATCGCCGACTTCGCGACCAATCACCAACTGCCGGCGATCTCACCATTCCGGCGGTTTTCGGATGCGGGTGGCCTGATGTCGTATGGACTTGACCAGGACCATTTCGGTCCGCGGGCCGGCGTGATGATCGGCAAGATTCTCAAGGGCGCAAGACCCGGCGACCTGCCCATAGAGCGGCCGACCAAGTTCGATCTGGTGATCAATCTGAAGACCGCCAAGGCTCTCGGCCTCGAACTTCCCGCCACGATGCTCGGCCGCGCCGACGAGGTGATCGAATGAAGCGGTGCTGCGCCTCCATTTGCCGGTCCTCCTCATGCGAGGAGGACGGGGGAGGCCCGTCGTTAACCTTGTTTGTGCGGCGGCGCGCGGGTTACGAGTCGGGGTCGGTCAAGGGAGGCGTTGCGCGATGATCACTCGGCCCTTTCTCGGCGGTCTCGTCGCCGCTGTCACGTTGCTCCTGGGCGATCGCGGCGCGATCGCGCAGCAGGTCGTGCCGCGCGCGAGTTTGCTGACCGTGCAGACCGATGGCGGCGCGAGCTGCCGGGTTGTCGATCGCTTCGGCGGCTCGCGCACCCGGGAGTTCGGCGCGCCGGCGACCGTGCAGCTCTCGCCGCGCGAGGCGACCGACCAGCTCGTCTGCGTGCGCGACGGGCGCGAGGCGCGTATGCCGGTGCCCGTGAAGGGGCAGCGCGTCGCGCTCGCGGTTTCCGGCTCGACGCGCGCGGCGTCGCCGGTGCGGCGCTTCGTCTCGGCGGGCGAAGTCCATCCCTATCCCGGGCGCATGCGGCTCAAGCCGCAGACCGAGCGCGATCTCGTCTGGCTGCGCCAGCGTTTCGAGGAGGGCCAGATCTCCGAGCGCGAATATTTCGACCATCGGCGCCTGACGATCGCGCGTGACGCCGATCTGCGGCCCGCGCGTGTCGTGCGCAAGGCGAGTTCGAACAAGCCCACGCCGATATCACTGACGAAGGGCTCGTGACGCGTCAGCGCGCGGCGAGCCAGGCGACGAGCGGCTCGGCGAGCGCGACCACGCCTTTGTAGCGCCGCTCCTCGACCGGGAGATTGGCCACCGCCAGGCCCAGCGCGTGCGCGTCGTCGGAGGTGAGCTCGCCCAATGGCCAGACCCGCGTGCGGATGGTGAACAGGATCGCGCGCGACGGCGTGAAGCGACGCAGCGTCTGGCGCTCGCTGCGCAGGAAGAGGTCGCTGGCGAAGCGCTCCGGCGGGACGACATGGTGGCGTGGCGATTGCGGCTGGAAGAGATCGGGCCGGTCGTGGATCGTCCAGTTGCGCCGCTCCACGATCTTGCCGTCGGCCAGGGAGGTGAAGAACCGGTCGACGGGCCGCGCGAGCGCGGAATCGTAGCTCGGAACCGGACCATGGATCTCCGCCAGCGGGAGGCCGAGCTTCTCGTGCAGTCGCCAGCGCGACGGAAAGCATAGCGAGGCGGCGGTGAGCCTGTAGACGCCATCCGCATCCGCTTCCATCACGCAGAGATCTTCCGGCACCAGGCGCCCGGCGACGTCCAGGGGATGCAGCGCCGGGCTGCGGCGCGCGATCAGCTCCGACGTCGCCGCGATCGCGATCGTGTCCTGCATGCGCGGGTATTGGGTCGGATAGCGCTTGGGCAGGAAGTCGAACAGCGCGTCGATGATCTCGGCGCCGGCCGCTTCGCTGCCCGGCAGCGCGGCGAAGACGTCGTCGTGGCGCTCGGCGAGCAGGCGGCGCTTGAGCACGAGAACCTCGCGCAGATCCGCGCCGAGCTCGATCCAATCGCGCGTCGCGATCGCCGTCAGGCCCATCCGCGGGCGGTGGGGACCCGCGGCCGACTGCGCCAGCAGATCAGAAATCATCGCGCGCCGCTCAGGCGCATTTCGAGTAACCGCAGCTCGTGCAGCTGTCGCACCCTTCCTGACGGATGAGCGTGGGCGAACTGCATTTCGGACAGCTGCGCATCAGCCGCGCCACGCTTCCTGCGACGGAAGAGAATCGGCTCGATGCCGGCGTGCCGACATCCGACTCGGCGGCCTCGCTCTGCATTTCGCCGGCGCCGACAGCAGCGGGGACGAGCACGCCTGCGGCATAGGGATCCGCCGGCGACGCCTCGCCCGGGCGCACGAAGCCGATATCGATCATGTGCCGTTCGATCACCTCGCCGATCGCGGCGAGCAGCGACGGCACGTAGCGTCCCTCCATCCACTGGCCGCCGCGCGGATCGAACACGGCCTTGAGTTCTTCCACCACGAAGGAGACGTCGCCGCCGCGCCGGAACACCGCGGAGATCATCCGCGTCAACGCCACGGTCCAGGCGTAATGCTCCATGTTCTTGGAGTTGATGAACACTTCGAAGGGACGGCGCCTGCCATCCATGACCACGTCGTTGATCGTGATGTAGAGCGCGTGCTCGCTATCGGGCCATTTGATCTTGTAGGTGCGGCCGGGCAGGGCCTCCGGCCGATCGAGCGGCCGCGTCATGTAGACCACGCCGCCGCCGCCGAAGCCGCCGCCCCCGAAGCCATCTCCTTGTCGCGTCGTCGGCTTGCCGAGCGGCAGAATCTGCTGCACCGGCGCGGGTTTCTTTTCCGCCTTCTTGGTCTCCAGCACCGCGCCCGTCACCTCATTGGGTCGGTAGGTCGTGCACCCCTTGCAGCCGAGCTCATAGGCCTGCAGGTAGACGTCCTTGAACGCCGCGAAGGAGATATCCTCGGGCACGTTGATGGTCTTGGAGATCGCGGCGTCGACGTATTTCTGAACCGCCGCCTGCATCACGACATGTTCGGCCGGCGTCAGGCGCTCCGAGTCGACGAAATACTCGGGCAGCTCGGCCGTTTCGCCGAACATCCGCTTGTAGAGCCGGAAGGCGAAATCGCTGATCTCCTCGGTCTTGCGCGAGCCGTCGGGCATCAGCACGGTGCGGAGATAGGAGAAGCTGAACACCGGCTCCAGCCCCGAGGAGACGTTGTCGGCCAACAGCGAGATCGTTCCCGTCGGCGCGATCGAGGTCAGCAGCGCGTTGCGGATGCCGTGCGCGGCAATCGCCGCCTGGACATCGGCGTCGAGCGTGCGGATGGTTTCGCCGGCGAGGTAGCGCTCGCGATCGAAGAGCGGGAAGGCGCCTTTCTCCTTGGCGAGGTCGATCGACGCGAGATAGGCGACGCGCCGGATGCGCGCGAGCCAGCGCTCGGTGAGCGCGACCGCGGCTTCGGAGCCGTAGCGGGTTCGGCACATGATCAGCGCGTCGGCGAGTCCGGTGACGCCGAGGCCGATGCGCCGCTTGGCCTGCGCCTCGGCGGCCTGCGCGTCGAGCGGGAAGCGCGAGACCTCCGTCACATTGTCCATCATGCGCACGGCGAGCGGCACGATGCGGTCGAGTTCCGCCTCGTCGAGTCCGGCTTCGGCGGTGAAGGGCGACGTGACCAGCGCGGCGAGATTGATCGAGCCCAGCAGGCAGGCGCCGTAGGGCGGCAGCGGCTGCTCGCCGCACGGATTGGTCGCGCGGATCGATTCGCAATAGGCGAGGTTGTTCCGCCGGTTGATGCGGTCGATGAAGATCACGCCCGGCTCGGCGAAGGCATAGGTCGAGCGCATGATCGCGTCCCAGAGCTCGCGTGCGCGGATCGTCTTATAGGCGGTGCCGCCGAATTTGAGCTGCCACGGCGCGTCCTGCTTCACCGCGTCCATGAAGGCGTCGCTGATCAGCACCGAAAGGTTGAACATGCGCAGGCGCCCGGGCTGGCGCTTGGCCTCGATGAAGGCCTCGATGTCGGGATGATCGCAGGCGAGCGTGGCCATCATCGCGCCGCGCCGATGCCCGGCCGACATGATGGTGCGGCACATCGCGTCCCACACATCCATGAAGGGGCGCGGGCCCGAGGCGTCGGCGCCGACGCCTTTCACCGGCGCGCCCTTGGGCCGCAGGCTCGAGAAATCGTAGCCGATGCCGCCACCCTGCTGCATCGTCAGCGCGGCCTCGCGCAGATGGCTGAAGATCCCACCCATGTCGTCGGGGATCGTTCCCATCACGAAGCAGTTGAACAGCGTGACGTGCCGGCCGGTGCCCGCGCCCGCCACGATGCGCCCCGCCGGCAGGAACCTGAAGCCATCGAGCGCGGTGAAGAACGCCTCGGCCCAACGCGCGCGATCGGCCGGCGCTTCAGCCTCCGCGAGCGCCGTGGCGATGCGCCGCCACGTATCCGGGATGTCCTGATCGACGGCCTGGCCGCGGCCGTCCTTGAGCCGGTATTTCATGTCCCAGATCTGCTGGGAGATTGCGGCGACGGGCTGCATGGCGGGCTCGGGGTCCTGGAACGAGGAGGCCACAAGTATAAGCGGCGGCCGGTACCGCCAACAATGTTCACTTTTCGTTTCTTGCCGTCCGTCTCAATAGGTCGCGCGGCCGCCGGAGACGTCGAAGACCTGGCCCGTGGTGAAGCTGCAGGCCGGACTCACGACCCAAGCGGTCATGGCCGCGATCTCCTCGACGGAGCAGAATCGTCCCATCGGGATGCGCGCCCGCGCGCCGTCGATATGCGCTTGCGTCATCTCCTTGAACAGCTCGGTCTCGGTGATCACCGGCGCGATGCAATTGACGGTGACGCCGTCCTTCACGAGCTCGCGCGCGAGCGCCTTGGAGAATCCGATCACGCCGGCCTTGGCCGCGGAATAGGCCGCGATGCCAGGCATGCCCTCCTTGCCGGCGATCGACGAGATCGTGACGATCCGGCCATAGCCGTGGCTGCGCAGATGCGGCACTGCGGCCCGGCAGCAATAGAAGACTCCGGTGAGATCGACGGCCAGGACCTTGTCCCAGGCGTCGAGCGGATAGTCCCAGGTGTCGAGCACCGGTCCATTGACGCCGGCGTTGTTGACCAGGATCTCGAACTTGCCGGCGGCGGCGATCGCCGCGTCGACGGCCGCGTCGACGGCGCGGTGGTCGCTGACGTCGACACGCTGCTGCAGGAGCGGCGCGAATCCGGCGCTGCGCGCGTCGAGCTCCACGGGATCGCGATCCCAGATGATGATGCGAGCGCCGGCATGCGCCAGATGCCGCGCGATGCCGAGGCCGATGCCCCGCGCGCCGCCCGTGACGATGGCGGTCTGTCCATTGAGAGGAAGCGTCGTCATGCCGTGCGTGCTCCGCGGTCGAGGGTCAGCGTTCGGTCGATGGCTGGGTTTCCGCCTCGAGGCGTCGGGTCGCCGGCTCGATCGCCTCTTCGAGCCGGCGCATGAACTCGATGCGCGACAGGCCGGCGGGGATCTCCGGCAGCAGCTCGATAATGATCTTGCCCGGCCGCTTGATGAAGCTGCGGCGGCCCCAGACCAATCCGGAGTTCAACGCGATCGGCGTCGTCGGCAGCTTGAGCAGCTGGTAGAGCGCCGCAATGCCCGCCTGGTAAGGCGCGTCCGCGACGGTCTCGCCCGGCGCCGTGCGCGTGCCCTGCGGGAAGATCACGATCTGTCGATTGTCCGCCGCCAGCGCATGCGCCTCGCGCAGCAATTGCTTGAGCGCCCCGGCGCCGCCGCTGCGGTCGACGATGATCATGCGCTGGTGACGCGCCAGCCGGCTGAAGACCGGGATCCGCGTCAACTCGTCCTTCATCACATAGACCGGGTCGGCGGCGAGAATGTAGAAGACCATCGTGTCGAACGCCGATTGATGCTTGGCCGCCACGAGCCGCGCGCCGCCGAGATAGGGCCCGCGCACTTCGAACTCCGCGCCGATGATCCAGCGCAGCAGCCAGATCGTGCCGCGCGCCCAGGCGACGCCGGCGCGGCGCACGCCCTGGCGTTCCACGAACAGCAACGGCACGCCGACGATGCAGAGGAAGATCGTCCACGAGAAGAAGCACAGGTTGAACAGCAGCGAGCGGATCAGGAGCATCACGGGCTTCCGAGATAGGGCCGCAGCACCGCCGCGATCAGTTTGTGGTATTCGCCGATCACCAGCCGCAACGTGCCGGGCCAGGCCCACCAGGCCTCGCGGCGAAACGCTTCGGGCGCCACGGGATGCGCGATGATACGCGCATCGCCCATCGCGCGGCGGAACTCGATCAGACTGCGCGGCATGTGATAGGTCGCGGTCACGAGCCGCAGGCTGCGATAGCCTTCCTTGTCCATCCAGGTTTTCGTCTCCGCGGCGTTGCCCATCGTGCTCTCGGCCGAGTAGCCGAGCACGATGCAGCATTCCAGCGCTTCCGGCGCCTGGCGCTGCGTGCGCAGCAGCTCCTGCACGTCGACGCCGCGATACACGCCGGAGACGAAGAGCTTCCGCGCCCGGTTCTGGCTCAGCAGCTCGATGCCGGTGCGCACGCGCGCGACGCCGCCCGTCAGCACGACGATCGCGTCCGTGGTGCCGCCATCGTCGCTGGCGTCGCGCGGGATGCTCTCGGCGAACCAGATCAGGCCGGCCGCATAGCCCAGCACCGGACCGGCGAGCAGCAGCGCGAGCAGGCGCAGCCACGCACCCACGCCGCGGTGGCGCGTCGCCGTCATCGGTCCGGCGGCGCGAGCAGGGACGCGACGGCGTGCACGAGATCATCCTGGATGGCCACGGGCATGAGTTCCGGCGGCAGCCCTGCGGCTTGCGTGGCGGCGCCGTGGCCCGTCCGCACCAGGATCCGCGCCACGCCGGCGCGCTGCGCGGGCTGCAGGTCGCGCAGCGACTCGCCGCTCATCACGGCATAGGCCGGCGCGATGCGGAACTGGCGCAAGGCGTCGAGCAGCATGCCGGGTGCGGGCTTGCGATGCGTAACGTCGCGCCCCGGCGCGCCGATGCAGGCGAACAGCGCGTCGAGCCGCGCGCCGTCGCGCGCCAGCATGTCGCGCAGATGCAGATGGATGCGCTCACTTTGATTTTCATGAATTGGCTTGTTTAATTATTTTTTCAAAAAACG
>JANNTF010000004.1:0-2972 GCA_031403455.1 Alphaproteobacteria bacterium
ATGCCCTTCTTGATGCCCTGAAGCTCATCGCCGCCCGCGGGCGGCAGGATGAGGATGAACAGGTCGACCATGTCGGCCACGGCGACTTCGGACTGACCGACGCCGACGGTCTCCACGATGATGACGTCGAATCCCGCGGCCTCGCAGATCAAGCCGGCTTCGCGCGTGCGGCGCGCCACGCCGCCCAAATTGCCGCTGGAGGGCGAGGGCCGGATATAGGCCTGCGGGTGGCGGGCCAATTCCTCCATTCGGGTCTTGTCGCCGAGGATGGATCCACCGGTCAGGGGCGACGAGGGATCGATCGCCAGCACGGCCGGACGGTGACCACGTTCGATCAGGAACAGGCCGAACGCCTCGATGAGAGTCGACTTTCCGACCCCGGGCGCGCCGGAAATCCCGAGCCGCACGGCATTGCCGCTGCGCGGCAGCACGCGTTCCAGCAAGCGATCCGCCGCTTCGCGATGATCGTGACGGCGCGACTCGATCAGGGTGATGGCGCGTGCGAGCGCGCGTCTGTCACCGGCGAAGATCGTGGCGGCGAGTTTGTCCGCGTCCTGGCCGAGCGTGGCGGCGGCCGGCTCGGCGTTGTCGCTCACGGCAGGCCTTTGCGGCCCATGTCGAGGAATTTCTCGCGCCGGCGGATCCGCAGAGTCGCGCCGTCGAGCTGCGCGAGCTCGCGCAAATGGCGAGCGATCGTGTCGCCGACACGTCCGATGGCCACCGCGGATTCCCGATGCGCGACACCCAGCGGCTCCACGATCACCTCGTCGATGACCCCGAGCTTCAGCAGATCCTGCGCGGTGAGCTTCAACGCCTCGGCGGCTTCGGCGGCATTGTCGCGCGTGCGCCATAGGATGGAGGCGCATCCCTCCGGGCTGATCACCGAGTAGACCGCGTGCTCCATCATCAGCACGCGATTGGCGGCGGCGATGGCGATCGCGCCGCCCGATCCACCCTCGCCAATCACCGTGGCGACGAAGGGCACCTTGATCGACAGGCACGTCTCGATCGCCCGCGCGATCGCCTCGGCCTGGCCGCGGGCTTCGGCATCGATGCCGGGATAGGCGCCCGACGTGTCGATGAACGCAACCACCGGAAGCTTGAAACGGTCGGCGAGCTTCATCAGCCGCTGCGCCTTGCGGTAGCCCTCGGGCCTCGCCATGCCGAAATTATGCTTCACCCGGCTTTCGGTGTCGTGGCCACGCTCCTGGCCGAGGATCACGCAGGCGCGGCCATCGATACGGCCAAGCCCGCCGAGAATCGCGAGGTCGTCGCCATGCGCGCGATCGCCGGCGAGCGGGATCCAATCCTCGACCAGCTTGCCGATGTAATCGAGGGCGTGCGGGCGCTCGGGATGGCGTGCGACCTGGACTTTCTGCCAGGCGGAGAGCTTGGCGTAGCTCTGCCGGATCTGGCGGTCGACTTTCTGCTGCAGCTTGGCCACCTCGTCGGCGATGTTGAGGTTCGACGAGCCGGAGAGGTGGCGCAGTTCCTCGATCTTGCCCTCGAGCTCGGCGATCGGTTTCTCGAAATCGAGATACTGGGCCATCAGGGTGTGGGATCAGGCCGCGGGCTTCGGCTCATGCGCGATCACCCAGTCATAGGCCGGCAGGGTGAGGAAGGCGACGAACGCCGGCGCCTCGCTCCAATCGCGGAACATCCGGGCCGCATCCTTGAAGCGTGACTTCTTGAATGCCGCCGCCATCCGCTTCTCGATCTTCGCGACTTCCTCGTCCAGCAAGCGGCGGAAGAGAGGCTTGTCGATGACGCGACCATCGTCGAGCTTGGCGCCGTGGCGGATCTGCTGCCAGATCTGCGCGCGGCTGATTTCCGCGGTCGCTGCATCCTCCATCAGATGATTCAGTGGAACACAGCCGATCCCGCGCAGCCACGCTTCGACATAGCCGATCCCGATGACGATGTTCTGCCGAAGCCCGGCCTCGGTGCGTATGCCTTGCGGCAGGGTCAACAGATCCGCCGCGGTCACATGGACGTCCTGGCGCCGGCGATAGATCTGATTCGCCTGGACCATCACCTTGTCGAAGATCTCCTTGGCGATCGGCACGAGCGCGGGGTGGGCGACCCAGGTGCCGTCGTGGCCGTCATTCGCCTCGCGCTCCTTGTCGGCGCGTACTTTGGCGAGTGCGGCGTCGTTCGCCGCGGCATCGTCCTTGATCGGGATCTGTGCCGCCATGCCGCCCATCGCGTGAACGCCGCGATTGTGACAGGTCTTGATCAGCAATTGCGAGTAGGACCGCATCATGTGCGAGGTCATGGTGACCAGCGCGCGGTCCGGCATCAGCCGCGCGGGATCCTTGGCGAATTTCTTGATGAAGGAAAAGATGTAGTCCCACCGCCCGCAATTGAGTCCGGCCGAATGCTCACGCAGCTCATAGAGGATCTCGTCCATCTCGAAGCTGGCCATGATCGTCTCGATCAGGACAGTGGCCTTGATCGAGCCGCGCTGGATCGAGAGCCGGTCCTGCGCCCAGTTGAAGACATCGTTCCACAATCGCGCTTCGAGATGGCTCTCGAGCTTGGGCAGATAGAAATACGGACCGGAGCGCCGGTCGAGCAGCTCGCGCGCATTGTGGAAAACGTAGAGACCGAAATCGAACAGCGAGGCGGACATGTCCTCGCCATCGACGCGAATGTGCTTCTCCGGGAGATGCCAGCCCCGCGGCCGAACGAACAGCACCGCCAGCTTGTCGTTGAGCTGGTATGATTTCTGCGACACCGGATCCACGAAGGAGATGGTCCGGCGCACCGCATCGGCCAGGTTCTTCTGACCCTCGATCATGTTCGACCAGGTCGGCGTCGAGGAATCCTCGCAATCCGCCATGAACACGCTGGCGCCCGAGTTGAGCGCGTTGATGATCATCTTGCGCTCAACGGGGCCGGTAATTTCAACGCGGCGGCATTCTAGGTCTTTGGGCAGCGGCGCCACCACCCAGTCGGATGTACGGATCTTT
>JANNTF010000005.1:0-3014 GCA_031403455.1 Alphaproteobacteria bacterium
AAGAATTGCGCAATTCGGAAAGTTGAATTCGTGGGTTGCACAGTGAATCGGGTCTATTTCGACTGCGGCTAAAACATCGAATCCAGCTTGTTCAAAACCGAGCGACATGCCACCAGCGCCAGCGAGCTCTCGAAGCTTTCGGAACCGCCACGCAGGATGGCGACGTTGCCGGATTTGAGGCACAGCGCGCCGGCATCGGCCGTCACATTGGGGCGCGCCTCGTAGATGATCGCGATGACACCGATCGGCACGCGCACGCGGCGGATCCTGAGGCCGTTGGGGCGCGTCCATTCGCCATCGGCGGCACCGACCGGATCGGGCAGTGCCGCTACGTCTTCGAGGCTCCGCGCAATCGCCTCGATGCGGCCCGCATCCAGGCGCGTGCGATCGGCGAGCGCGGCGGAGACGCCATTCACCGCGCAAGCCCGCATGTCGAGCGCATTCGCCGCCAGGATCGCCGGCGCGTCGCGGCGCACCGCCGCGGCGGCGCCCCGCAGCGCGGCCAGCTTCGCGTCCGGCGCCGCGGTCGCAATCGATGCCGCCGCCGCGCGTGCGCGCATGCCGAGCGCCTGCATGGTCTCGGCGAGGTCGAGCACGGGAACCGGCCGCGGGGCAGTCATGTGCTCATCACCAGATCGTCGCGGTGGATGATCTCGTCACGACCCCGATACCCCAACGCGGCGGCGATCTCAGCCGAGCGGCGCCCGAGGATCCGCTCGACATCGGCCGAGCCATAGGCGGACAGGCCGCGCGCGATCTCGCGCCCCTCGGGTCCGAGCACACGAATGAGATCGCCGCGATCGAAGCCGCCTTCGACGCGGATCACGCCGGCCGGCAGCAGGCTTTTGCCGCGTCCCAGCGCGGCGACCGCGCCGGCGTCGATCGTCAGCGTGCCAGCCGGCGCCACATGCCCGGCGATCCAGCGCTTGCGCGCCGAAAGCGGCGTCGCGTTGGGCAGGAACCATGTCGCCGGCGCGCCACTCTCGAGCCGCTGCAGCGGGCGCAGGCATTTGCCGAACGTGATCGCCATCCGGCATCCCGCGGCCAGCGCGATCTTGGCAGCCGCAAGTTTGGTGACCATGCCGCCGGAGGAATAGCCGGCCGGCGCCTCGCCGCCCATCGCTTCGATCTCGGCGGTGATCTCGTTCACGATCGCCACATGCGTGGCGTCGCGATGCGTACGCGGATCGGCGGTGTAGAGTCCGTCGATGTCGGAGAGCAGCACCAGCGTGTCGGCGGACACCATCTGCGCGACGCGCGCCGCCAGCCGGTCATTGTCGCCGAAGCGAATCTCCTCCGTCGCGACCGTATCGTTCTCGTTGATCACCGGCACGGCGCCGAGCTTGAGCAGCTGATCGATCGTCGCGCGCGCATTGAGATGGCGTCGCCGTTCCTCGGTGTCGTCGGGCGTGAGCAGGATCTGCGCGACCGTGATGCCGTGGCGCGCCAGGGTTTCCTGATAGGCATGGGCGAGGCGGATCTGGCCGGTCGCCGCAGCGGCCTGCTTCTCTTCCAGCTTGATGGTCTTGGCGGTGAGGCCGAGATGGCGACGCCCCGCGGCGATCGCACCGGAGGAAACGATGAGGATCTCGATGCCGCGCGCGCGCAGCATGGCGACATCGTCGGCCAGCGCATCGAGCCAGGCACGCCGCAGATCGCCGCTCTCGTCGTCGACCAGCAGGGCCGAGCCGATCTTGATGACGAGCCGGCGTGCCTGGGTGAGAAGATCGGCGCCCGGTTGCCCGTTGCCCGATCTCGTCACACCACATCCTCGGCGGGCACCATGTCGGCGAGAGGCGCGGCGCGGCGAATTCGGACATGCTCCATCAGGGCGCGCGCGACGTCGCGCACGCCGTCACCGCTGACGCCCGACAGCGTCATCACCTTGGCGCCCGGCGACAGCCGCTTCGCGGCACGCACGAGCGCGGCCTTCTTCTTCTTGATGACCTCCGCCGTGAGCGCATCGCATTTGTTGAGCCCGATGATCTCCGGCTTCTCGCCGAGACCATGGCCGTAGGCTTGGAGTTCACCGCGGATGGTCTTGTAGGCGCCGGCGACATCTTCTTCGGTGCCATCGATCAGATGCAAAATGGCGCCGCAGCGTTCGACATGGCCGAGGAAGCGATGGCCGAGACCGCGGCCCTCGGCCGCGCCGCCGATCAAACCCGGCAGGTCGGCCGTCACGAATTCCTCGTCGTCGACGCGCACGACGCCGAGCTGCGGCTTCAGGGTGGTGAACGGATAATCGGCGACCTTCGGCCGCGCGCTGCTGGTCGCGGCGAGGAATGTCGACTTGCCGGCGTTGGGAAGACCGACCAGCCCGACATCGGCGATCAGCTTGAGGCGCAGCCAGATCCAGCGCTCCGCGCCGGGCCAGCCGGGATGCGCGTTGCGCGGCGCCTGATTGGTCGAAGATTTGTAATGCGTATTGCCGAAGCCGCCATCGCCGCCACCGCAGAGCACGAAACTCTCGCCGGGTTTGACCAGATCGGCGATCAGCGTCTCGTTGTCTTCGGCGAGGACCTGCGTGCCGATCGGCACGCGCAGCACGATGTCCTTGCCGGCGCGGCCGCTCTTGTTCTGGCCCGAGCCATGATGGCCCTTCTCGGCGCGAAAATGCTGCTGGTAACGGAAGTCGATCAGCGTGTTCAGATTGGCGAGCGCCACGATCACCACATCGCCGCCGCGCCCGCCGTCGCCGCCGTCGGGGCCGCCATACTCGATGAATTTCTCACGCCGGAATCCCACGCATCCGGCCCCGCCATCGCCGGCCTTCGCGTAGAGTTTGCATTGTTCGAGGAACTTCATCGCGGATCTTCGGTCGAAGAGGGAAAGTCACGTACCAAAAAGCGAAACGGGGGAACGGCGCCTGGCCGTTCCCCCGTTCGAATTCGCTGGGCGGGAGGAGGAACGGCTACTCGGCCGCGACCGCCGCCGGCTGCACCGACACGAACACCTTGCCGCCGCTGCGCCGCCCGAAGGCGACCTTGCCGGTGACCTTCGCGAACAGCGTG
>JANNTF010000006.1:0-8265 GCA_031403455.1 Alphaproteobacteria bacterium
GCAACAATATTGCCGGTACTACCGATGGCGAGCAGCCAGAATCTATATCTCTATTGGAACGTAAGGACATCAATGACAAAAATAATGAGGTTTCAAATACCACAAAGACTTTCGATCAGCGGCGATGGCGCACGCGTGTGGACCAGGAGCCGATAGGGTTCGAGGATCTCGATGCGTTCGATCCCGCGGATATAGGTCGTGAACGGCGACGACGAATTCGGCACGTCGACGGCGCGCTTCACCGTGAAGGCGAAATCCTCGGCGGTGAAGGGTGAGCCGTCATGGAAGCGCACGTCGCGGCGCAGCTCGATTTCCCAGATCTTCTCGCCTTGCGCGCGCCACGCCAGCGCGAGGCCGGGCTTCAGCACCTGGTTCTCGTCCTGCAGGATCAGCTTGTCGAAGAGATGCAGCGACTGCGCGACATCGGGGCCGGTATTGGCGAAATGCGGATCCATCGAGCGCGTCATGGCGCCGAGTCCGATCCGCAGCTCCTGCGCGGCGGCGATCCCGGTCGCGACGACGAACGCGAGGAATGACGCGAGGCAGCAGCTGCGGAACTTCATCATCGATCTCCAAACCTGACCGCGAGTTCGTTCATCCAGGTGATGAGTGCGTGGCGCGTGCCGGGCTCGCCCGCGGCATGGCCCGCATCGGGGATGATCTCGAAGCGCGCTTCCGGCCAGGCCTCGGCGAGGGCGAAGGCGCCTTCGATCGGGCAGATCATGTCGTAACGCCCATGGACGAGATAGGTCGGGATCTTGCGCATCCGCGGCACCGCGGCGAGCAGCGCGCCCGGCGGCATGAAGCAATCGTTGATCATGTAATGGGACTCGATGCGCGACATCGCCAGCGTGCGCTGATCGGCCGGCTTCTCGGGCTCGTCGCGCGGCAGCAGCGTCGCGCAGCGTGTCTCATAGGTCTTCCAGGCGCTCGCCGCCGGAAGATGCGTGCCGGGATCGGGATCGACGAGACGCCGGTGATAGGCGGCGAGGATGTCCTGGCGCTCCGGCTCCGGGAGATAGCGGGCGAAGCGGTTCCAGTGCTCCGGGAACACGGCGCGCATGCCGTAGAGCCACCACTGCATGTCCGCCGGCCGGCACAGCCAGATCCCGCGCAGCACGAGCGCGCGGCAACGCTCGGGATGCGCGGCCGCATAGGCGAGCGCAAGGGTCGAACCCCAGGAGCCGCCGAACACGATCCATGTCTCGATGCCGAGATGCCGGCGCAACGTCTCGATATCGGCGATCAGATGCGCGGTCGTGTTGTTCGAGATATCCGCGAGCGGCGTCGAGCGCCCGGCGCCACGCTGATCGAACAGCACGGTGCGGAAGCGCTCGGGATCGAAGAAGCGGCGATGCTCGGCGTTCGAGCCGCTGCCCGGCCCGCCATGCAGGAATACCGTGGGGATGCCGCGAGGATTGCCGATCTCTTCGAAATAGATCGCATGCCCATCGCCGACCGGGAGATGGCCGGACACGCGCGGCTCGCAAGGCGGAAAGAACGGCTTCATGAGTCGATGATTCCTACTCCAAGAAGGCTGGATCATACCTGGAACCGGCTCTGAGAATCCTCCGGTCATCGGCGCCGGACTTGCGCTAGGCTTGATCTGGATCTTGAGGGGCAGCCATGAAGCTTCATCGGAACTTGCGTGGGCTGGCGGTCGCGATCGTCATCATGAGCCTGCTCGGCGCGGGCGCCATCGCCCAGCCGGCGATCGATGCCGACGATATCGGCGGCGTGGTCGCCGGGCCGAATGGACCGGAAGCCGGCGTCTGGGTCATCGCCGAGACCAGCGATCTGCCGACGCGTTTCGCGCGCATCGTGGTGACCGACGAGGCCGGATTTTTCGTCGTGCCCGATCTGCCCAAGGCGAGCTATCGGCTCTGGGTGCGCGGCTACGGACTCGTCGACTCGGCGAAGGTGACGGCGGAGCCGGGGCGGATCGTGACCCTGACCGCGACGCCGGCGCCCGACGCGGCCGCAGCGGCGCAGATCTATCCGGCGATCTACTGGTATTCGATGCTGGAGATTCCGGATGCGAGCCAGTTCGGCGGCAAGAGCGACATTCCCGCCACTGTCACGCAGGCGGGCTGGCTCAACACGATGAAGAATAATGGCTGCATCGGCTGCCATCAGCTCGGCCAGCTCGCGACGCGCACGATTCCCAGTTCGCTCGGCGAGTTCGCCTCCTCGGCCGAGGCGTGGATGCGCCGCGTGCAATCCGGCCAGTCCGGCGAGAGCATGGTCAATCAACTCGCCGGCGAACTCGGCGGCGTGCCGTTCAAGCATTTCGGCGATTGGACCGATCGCGTCGCCAAGGGCGAGCTGCCGCATGCGCAGCCCAAGCGGCCCGAGGGCGTCGAGCGCAATATCGTCGTCACCTTGCGCGACTGGCTCCACGAGAAGCACTACCTCCATGATCTGATCTCGACCGACCGGCGCTTCCCCACGGTGAACGGCTACGGCCCGCTCTACGGCGCGGCCGAGTACAGCAGCGATGTGGTCCCGATCCTCGATCCCGTGAGGAATTTGGCGACGCAATTCGTGGCGCCGGTGCGCGACGCCGATACACCGATCGCCGCCGGACCCGGACACGCCGCGAGCGCCGATCCGCTGCTGCCCTCGCCGTATTGGGGCGAGGAGCGGATCTGGTCGACGCGCGCCAATATTCACAACCCGATGCTCGATCGTCACGGCCGCGTGTGGTTCACCGCCGCGATCCGCGGGGCCGCCAATCCGGATTTCTGCAAGCGTGGCTCGGACCATCCCTCGGCGAAGCTGTTCCCGCTCGAGCGCTCGAACCGGCATCTCGCGAGGCTCGATCCGAAGACGATGACCTACAGCTTCGTCGATACGTGTTTCGGCACGCATCATTTGCAATTCGCCTACGACGCCAACGACACGCTGTGGACCAGCGGCGGCGGCCCGGTCGTCGGCTGGCTCGACACCAGGAAATTCGACGCGACGGGCGACGCGGCGGCGGCGCAAGGCTGGACCGCGCTCGTGCTCGACACCAACGGCAATGGCCAGCGCGACGATCATGTCGAGCCCAACCAGCCGGTCGATCCGGGCAAGGACAAGCGCATCGTCGCGGGCTTCTACGCCGTCATGCCCAATCCCGCCGACGGTTCGATCTGGGGCTCGGCGCGCGGCTTCCCCGGCGCCGTCGTCCGCCTGGCGCCCGGCGCCAATCCGCCGGCGACCGCGCTCGCGGAGATCTACAACGTGCCGCTGCCCGGCTTCGGCGTGCGCGGCGCCGATATCGACAGCGCGGGAATCGTGTGGGTGTCGCTGGCCAGCGGCCATCTCGGCAGCTTCGACCGCAGCAAATGCAAGGGGCCGCTCAACGGACCAGCCGCGACCGGCAATCATTGCCCCGAGGGCTGGAGCTTCCATCAATTCCCCGGCCCGGGCTTCAAGGGCATCGGCGAGAACAGCGCGGAGTCCAGCTATTACGCCTGGGTCGACCAGCACGACACGCTCGGGCTCGGCAAGGACGTGCCGATGGCGACCGGCAATCTCAATGACGGGCTGATCGCGCTCAAGGACGGCAAGATGATCACGCTGCGCGTGCCGTATCCACTCGGCTTCTACGCCAAGGGATTCGACGGCCGCATCGACGATGCGAACGCGGGCTGGAAAGGCCGCGGCCTATGGACGACCAGCGGCGACCGCACGCCGTGGCTGAAGGAAGACGGCAAAGGCAGCAAGCCGCTGGTCGCACATTTTCAACTACGCCCCGATCCGCTCGCGAAGTAAGAAGGAGACCCCAGGTTTCGAATTTGGGACCTGGAACCGATTTTCCCTGGAGGAGACGTCCCATGCTGAGACTCGTCTTGATGACCGCGCTGCTCGCCGTGGCGGCGATGCTCGTGCCCGATCGCGCACTGGCGCAGACACCGCCGCCGCCTTTCGCCACGACCAAGGTCGAGGGCACGGACAATGTCTACATCTTCCGCTATGGCGGCCATCAGGCGATGTTCGTCGTCACCTCGGCCGGGGTGATCGCGACCGATCCGATCGGTTACGGCCGACCGCAAGCGGTGGTCACCTATCTCGACGAGATCAAGAAGGTCACGAACCAGCCGGTCAAATACGTCGTCTACAGCCATCACCACTACGATCACATCGCCGGCGGCAAGCCGTTCAAGGATGCGGGCGCGATCTTCATCGCGCATAAGCGCGCCCAGGAACGCCTGGCGCGGATCAAGGATCCGGCCACCATTCTTCCGGACCAGACGCTGAAGACGAAGCGCACGATCAAGCTCGGCGGCACGACGCTCGAGCTGCATTATCTCGGCGTCAATCACTCCGACAGCTCGCTGGTCATGCGCTTGCCCAAGGAGCGCATCATCTTCGCGGTCGATTTCCTGCCGGTGCGCGGCTTTCCCGGCGTCGGCATGATCGACTCGCAGCCGTTGGAGTGGGAGGCCTCGATCAAGCGCGTGCTGGCGATGGAGTGGGACAGGCTCATTCCCGGCCATCCCGGTCCCGGCGGCCGTCTCGGCACCAAGCAGGACGTGAAGGACGTGCTCGACCTGCTGCAGCACGCCTCGAGCGAGGTCCAGGCCGTCGCACGCGCCGGCCGTTGCTGGGAGCCCGCGCAGTCCGAGATGAAGCTGCCGAAATATGCGGATTGGCCGGGCTACGAGGCCGGATTGCCGCATGTCATCCGCCGCTATTGCGGCCTCTGGGGCCGTGGCTCCTGAGTTCCGGGTTGCTATAGCAGCGCGCGACGGTGGCTGGTTCGCCATGTCCGCATGCTGACCTCGGTGCCATCGAGGCGTGCGCGCGCACTGGCGTCGACGTGGAAATGGGTGCGGTCGCAGGTCAGCTTGGTGCTGACCTCGATCGCCACGCGCCAACCCGCGCGGCCCATCTCCATGGTCTGGATCAGCTCGACGCTGGCACTGAGCGGATCACCCTCGGTGATTTCCAGCCGCTTCACGATGGTGTGCGCCATCTCCGTGTCGATCGGATCGATGCGGTAGCGCCGATGCGGGCCGAGCACCCCGCCCGCGGCCTGCAGCGTGACGACAACGCGGCCCGACATCGGATCGCGCTCGATCGCGCGGCGTAGCGACGTGTCTTCCAGCTTCGTGACCGGGACGCCGGGACCACGCTCGGCCACGCCGAACGCCGGCAGATTCGCGTCGCGCCGATCGGGTGGCCGCACCGGCAGCGCGAGTCGACTCCCGCCCGTGAAGATCGTCAGCGTCGCCGGCATGGCGGACGGCCAGACGATCGGCCAGTAATTGGTCGAGAGCGCCAGCCGGATGCGATGCCCCGCGGGAAATGCATAGGCGACGGCAGGCAATCGCAGCGCGATTCGATACCGCTTGCCCGGCTCCATCGCCGCCGGCGTCTCGTGGCTGTCGCGATGCGCGAGGTTCAGTACACCGAAGACGACACGGGTCGACGCGCCATCGGGCGCGACATCGCAGATCCGCGCGACGAGAATGGCATCGGGTTGATCGACCGCGAGGTCGAGCTCGATCACGGCCTCGCCGAACATCTCCGTCGGCCGTGTCAGCGTCGCGGTGTCGAAGACGAGCGACTTGCCGTCATCCTCGCGCTGGTCTCCCGGGAACTCGCCGGCCACACCGGCCGCGAGCCATTCGGGTGCGCACAGCCCGACCGTCTGCGGCGAGCGGTGGGTGAGCGCAATGCTGGAACTCGCGCGGCGATCGAGCGTGCCGTCGTTGAGCGCCAAGTGCCGGGGCTTGATGCGCGCCGTCGGCCAGCTGCGCTCGGCGATCCAGCGGCCAGGCCGCGTCTCGTAATCCGACTGCGGCGCGACCGAATCCTGCATCCACACGCGCAGCATCGGCTCCTTGTCGATGCCATTGGGAACCGCCTTCAACCAGCGGTCCCACCAGCGCACGCAATCCTGCAGGAAGCCGATCGCCGGTCCCGGCGTTCCGTCATGCGGGTAGTGATGGCCCCAGGGACCGATGAGCCCGCGCCGCGGCGCCTTGATGCCGGCGAGCATGCGCGGCACCGCGCGCGACAGGTAATCGGCCCAGCCGCCGACGGCATAGACGGCGCAGTCGATCTCCCCCAGCACCGGACCGACGGAGCCTTCGCGCCAATAGGCGTCGAGATGCGGATGATCCAGCCAATCCGACAGCATCGGCTTGTTGGCGGCGAGGCGCGCCTCCCAGGTCGCACGCCAGGTCTCCCCGACCACCGCGGGATCCGGCGGCATGCTGTTGAACAGCAGCATCGAAGAGCACCACCACACGCTGTCGATCAGCAGCGCGCCGCCGGTGTAATGCAGCGTCGTCGTGTAGCGATCCTCCGCCGAGCACACCGTGATGATCGCCTTCAGCGCGGCGGGTTTGCGCGCCGCCAGCTGCAGCCCGGTGAAGCCGCTCCAGGATTTGCCGATCATGCCGAGTTGGCCGTCGCACCAGGGCTGCGCGGCCACCCAGGCCAGCACGTCCACCCCGTCATCCGTTTCACGCTGCGTCCACATGTCCGTCAGGACGCCGTCCGAATCACCCGACCCGCGCAGGTCGACGCGCAAAGCGGCATAGCCGTGCCCGGCGAAGTAGTGATGCATCGGCTGATCGCGCAGCCGCAGCAGATCGCGCTTGCGATAGGGCATGTACTCGACGATGGCGGGGACCGGATCGCTCTGTGCATCGGCCGGCAGCCAGAGACGCGCGGCCAGCCGCGCGCCGTCGCGCAAGGGGATCCAGACATTCTCGATCGTGCGGACCGGGCGCGGAAAACTGTCGACGATCGGCTTGTGCATGCGGGTGATCCTTCCTGCGCGGACGCGCCGAATCGTCTTCACACTCGACCAAGGGCTGACCATAATTTCGCCGGCCACGCGCCACACCAGAATTCTGGACAGCGCCGCCATCCGGCGGGTCGCCCGCGGGACGAGGGATGGGGGAAAGATGAGCGCCGCGATCGCCGCGACGTCGAACGCCGCCGAGCGTCGCGCGCCGGTTGAGATGTTCGCGCTCGTCACGAGCCTGGCGCGGTTCATCACGCCGCACTGGCGGCGTGCCACGATCGTCGCGGGCGGTCTCGCCTTCGACATGGTCTTCAGCTCGGCGCTGCCCTTCTCGTTCAAGTTCATCGTCGACGACGGCTTGGTGGGCAAGAACCATGGGCTGCTCGTCACGATCGTCATCGCCCTCGCCATCGGCGCGCTGATCGTGTCGGCCGTCGGGCTCCTGCGCGACTTCCTGTTCGCACGGCTTGCCGCCCAGATCCTGAGCGATCTGCGCGCGGCGATGTTCGCGCAGCTGCAGCGCCTCTCGATCGACTACTACGCCAAGTCGCGCGTCGGTGACGTGCTCGCGCGCTTCTCCGGCGATGTCGGCTCGGTGGAGATTGCGTTGGCAAACGCGATTCCCTGGGGCCTGCTGCCAGCGCTGGATGTCCTCGCCAACAGCGCGCTGCTGTTCTGGCTGGATTGGCGACTCGCGCTGGTCGCCATGCTGGTCTGGCCGCTCTGCCTGCTCGGCCCGCGCATTTTCGCGCCGCGCGCGGTGGAAGCAAGCTATGCGCGCAAGCAGGACGAGGGCGCCGCGTTGGCGGTGATCCAGGAGAATGTCCAGTCGCAACCCGTCATCAAGGCGCTCAATTTGCAGGACGAGGCGAAGCGCGCCTTTGGATTGCGCAATGCGCAGCTCGCCAAGAGCGTGCTGCGGGTGAGTTTTCTCTCCGCGCTCGTCGAACGCTCGGCGGGCATCGGCATCATGCTGCTGCAGGTCGTGGTGCTCGCGATCGGTGCGTGGATGGCAGCGTCGGACATGATCAGCGTGGGCACGCTGACGGCGTTCCAGGCGCTGTTCCTCAATCTGTCGATCTCGCTCTCCTACACGACCCAGTACGTGCCGACGCTGGTCCAGGCGGCGGGCGGGATGCAGCGCATCAACGAGCTGTTCGCGGTCGCGCCGCGCATCGTCGACCGGCCCGATGCCGTCGTGCTGCCGCCGTTGGCCCGGAAGATCAGCTTCGAGGCGGTGAGCTTCGGCTATGACGACGGCAGCAAGAACCTGCACGCGTTGAGCATCGAGATCCCCGCCGACTCTTCGGTGGCCTTCATCGGCGCCAGCGGCTCGGGCAAGAGCACGGTCCTCAGCCTGCTGATGCGGCTCTACGAACCGAGCGCGGGGCGCATCACGCTCGATGACGTCGATCTGCGCGACGCGACGCAAGCCTCCCTGCGCGACCAGATCGGCGTGGTGTTCCAGGAGAGTTTTCTGTTCAACGCCAGTGTGGCGGAGAACATCCGACTCGGTC
>JANNTF010000007.1:0-3547 GCA_031403455.1 Alphaproteobacteria bacterium
CGCCGATCACGCCGCCCAGCACGAAACCGAGCGTGCGATCGAGGAACGACAATGGGCTGCCGCGCACCAGCGACGAGAGCAGGTGGCTGATGACCGAAAAGATCACCAGCGCCGCCACGAAGACGCCGAGCCCGGCTGCGATGTTGGCGAGCAGGGCCGGCGCGATGTGCTCGCGGGCATAGGGCGCCACGTAGGAAAATCCCCAGACGGTCACCAAGCCAGCACCGGCCCAGCTGAGCAGGGCGAGAACGGTACGGACGAAGCCCATGATGAGGGCGATCAGGGCGCACAGCAGAACGGCGCCCAGCACGCCGAGATCGACCGGATTCATGAACGCGTCTCCGCCTGTTCCAATTGTACGCGCCCGCTGGCGTTCTTGCCGCCCGCGAGGCTCGCGATGAGTTGACCGAGGTCATCGATCGTCACGATCGAGATTCCGCCGCTGGCACCGCCGCGTTCGCGGCGTCGTCCAGTCGGGACGAGGGCGCGCGCGAAACCCAGCTTTGCGGCCTCCTTGAGACGCGCGTCGCCCTGACTCACCGCACGGACCTCGCCGCCCAGGCCGATCTCGCCGAACACCACGGCATCCGCCGGCACCGGCCGCGCCGCGAGCGCGGAGATCAGCGCCGCTGCGACGGCCAGGTCGGCCGCGGGTTCGGTGATGCGCAGCCCGCCAGCGATGTTGAGGTAGACGTCGTGGTTTGCGAAAACGAGCCCGCATCGCGTCTCCAGCACCGCAAGCACCATCGCGAGGCGGCTCGAATCCCAGCCGATCACGGCGCGCCGCGGCGTGCCCTGAACGGGTGGCCCGACAAGCGCCTGGATCTCCATCAACACCGGACGCGTGCCTTCCATGCCGGCGAAGACGGCGGCGCCGGAGACGTCCTCGCGCCGGTCGGCGAGGAAGAGCTGCGACGGGTTGGGGACTTCGACGAGTCCGCGATCGGTCATTTCGAAGACGCCGATCTCGTCGGTCGGCCCGAAGCGGTTCTTCACCGCGCGGAGGATCCGGAACTGGTGGCCGCGCTCGCCTTCGAAGTAGAGCACCGTGTCGACCATGTGCTCGAGCACGCGCGGCCCCGCGATCAAACCTTCCTTGGTGACATGGCCCACGAGCAGGATGGCGATGCTGCGCTTCTTGCCCAGACGAATGAGCTCGCTCGCGGAAGCGCGGACCTGCGCGACCGTGCCCGGCGCCGAGTCCAGCGTGTCGACGTACATGGTCTGGATCGAGTCGATCACGATGACGTCGGGCGCATCCTTGGCATCGAGACTGGCGAGCACGTCGCGCACCGACGTCGTTGCGGCCAACGCGACCTTGGCCTTCGACAGGCCGAGGCGCGCCGCGCGGAGGCGGACCTGATCGATCGCTTCCTCGCCGGAGACATAGGCGATGCGCTTGTGCTTGCTCAATGCGGCGGCGGCCTGCAGCAGCAGCGTCGATTTGCCGATCCCGGGATCACCGCCGACCAGCACAGCCGACCCTGCGACCAGACCGCCGCCGAGCACGCGATCGAATTCGGGGATGCCCGTGAGCGCGCGCGGCGGGCTTGGCGACTCGCCCTCGAGCGCTTCGAAATGCAGCGCGCGGCCGCCTCGTGCGCCGAGCCCCTTGGGCTGGACCGACTCGGTCGCCTCTTCAACGACACTGTTCCACGCCCCGCATGCCTCGCAACGCCCCATCCATTTGGTATGGACGGCGCCGCAGGCTTGGCAGACGTGGCGGCTCTCGCGTTTTGCCATCTGCGAACTCAGGCACGGACTTGCATCTTGATCGGGCCGTCGGCCCGACCGTGGATGAACTGATCGACATAAGCGTTGCCACTGCGATCGAGCTCGGCGATCGGACCATTCCAGACGATCTGGCCGCCATGCAGCATGGCGACATGCGTCGCGATCTTGCGCGCCGAATGCATGTCGTGCGTGATCGACACCGTGGTCGCGCCCAGCGTCTTCACGCAGCTGACGATCAGGTCGTTGATCACGTCGGACATGATCGGATCGAGACCCGTGGTCGGCTCGTCGAAGAAGATGATCTCCGGCCGGGTTGCGATCGCCCGTGCCAGGCCGACGCGCTTGCGCATGCCGCCGGAGAGCTCGGCGGGCGACAGCGCACCCACCTCGGCGGGCAATCCCACGGCGGCCAGATTTTCGATCGCGTGCGTCTTCGCTTCGGCGGGCGCCATCCCGCGGCCCTGGATGAGGCCGAAAGCGACGTTCTCCCAAACGGTCAAGGAATCGAACAGGGCGGCGCTCTGGAACAGCATGCCGAATTTCGCATTCACACGCTCGCGGGCGCGAGCGTCGATGCCGACCGTCTCCGCGCCATCGACCGTGATGGTGCCCGCATCGGGCTTGATCAGACCGAGGATGGTCTTGAGGAGGACCGATTTTCCCGTACCCGAGCCGCCGATGACGACCAGTGATTCGCCCGTACGCACGTCGAGATCGACGCCGGCGAGCACCTGTTTGGCGCCGAAGGATTTGGCGAGGCCGCGCACGGCGATCTTGGCGGGCTCGCTCATCGCGTCGCGAAGAACATCTCGGTCAGCATGTAGTCGACGATCAGGATCATGATCGACGACGACACGACCGAGTTCGTGGTGGCGCGCCCCACGCCCTGCGCCCCGCCGCCGGAGTGATAGCCATGGAAGCAGCCGAGCAATGCGATCAGGAAGCCGAAGACGGCAGCCTTCACGAGGCCTGAAACCACGTCCATGTATTGCAGGTAATCCACGGTCTGCTTCAGGTAAGCGGCGGCGTTGAAGTTGAGCTTGTAGACGCTGACGAGATAACCGCCGAGCACGCCGATGATGTCGGCGATCAGGACCAGCACCGGCATCATCGTCAGGCCGGCGATCACGCGCGGCACGACCAGATATTTGAACGGATTGGTCGAGAGCGTCATCAGCGCATCGATCTGTTCGGTCACCCGCATCGTGCCGATCTCGGCCGCCATCGAGGCGCCGACCCGTCCGGCCACCATCAGCCCGGCGATGACCGGTCCGAGTTCGCGCGTCATCGACAGGACGACCACGGTCGCGATTGCGCCTTCGGCCTGAAACCGGGCGAAGCCGGTGAAGCTCTGCAGGGCCAGGACCATGCCCGTGAACAGCGCCGTCAGCCCGACCACCGGCAACGAGAAATAGCCGATGTCGCGCATCTGCCGCAGCACGAGCGTCGGATAGAACGGCGGACGAACACAATGCGAGACGGCCGTGACCGAAAACAGCGCGATCCGGCCGATGCTGGCGAGGAAGCCGAGGAAGATCCGACCGATGGTCGCCAACGGATTCATGCCGGCCTGTAGCTGCGTGATGCGCGATCGCCGAGCCGTGTCAGGACCTCCCAGGCATTCGTGCCGGCCTCATCCGCAACCAGATCGACGGGCCGCGCAGGGCCGAGGAGCTCGACATGATCGCCGACCGCCAACGCATGGGCATTCGAGGCGTCGAGGGTGATAAGATCCATGGAAACACGCCCGATGAATGGCAAGACTTGTCTGGCGAAGACCGCGCCACCACGGTTGGATAACCCGCGCAACCAG
>JANNTF010000008.1:0-3351 GCA_031403455.1 Alphaproteobacteria bacterium
CTGCGCGAGCGCCTGCCGGCCTACATGATCCCCGCCGCGATCGCGTTCGTGGCCGAGCTGCCGCTGACCGCGCAGGGCAAGATCGACCTCGACGCGCTGCCCGAGATCGCAGCCCCGCAACACGGCGCCGACGCACCGCGCACGCCTTTCGAGGCGGCGCTGGCCGCGATCTGGTGCGATCTGCTCGGCCTGGAGCGCGTCGGCGTCAGGGATGATTTCTTCGCGCTCGGCGGCCATTCGCTGCTGGCCGTGAAGATGCTGTTCCGGGTGTGGGACGATTTCGGCGTCGAGCTGCCGCTCGCGACCGCCTTCGCGGCGCCGACCATCGAGGGTCTCGCGCTGCGCCTGGTCGAGCATCTGGTCGCGGCCGAGGGCGAGACGGCGATGGCCTGAGCGCGCATCATGACCGATGTCAGGGAGATGATTGCCGGCTTGACGGTCGCGCAGCGCACGCAGCTCGAACAGCGGCTGCTGCAGAAGCGCACCGCGTCGCCGGAGGGCGCGCGCATCGCGCCGCGCACGAGTCATGAAAACCTGCCGCTGTCTTTCGCTCAGCAGCGCCTGTGGTTCCTGGCGCAGCTCGATCCCGATGATCCGAGCTACAACGTGCATCGCGTGCTCAGGATCAAGGGCGCGCTCGACATCGATCGGCTGCGCCGCGCGATCGAGGAGGTCTGCGCCCAGCATGAGTCGCTGCGCACCTCGTTCTCGGCCATCGATGGCCGACCGCATCAGGTGATCGCGCCGCCGGGCCCCGTCGCGATGTCCATCGTCGCACTCGATGAGGTGCCGCCGGCCGAGCGTCCGGCGCATCTGCAGCGCCTGCTGGTCGAGGAAGTCCGGCGGCCCTTCGATCTCGTCACGGGGCCCGTGCTCCGCGTGATGCTCCTGCGCATCGCCGGCGACGAGCATGTGCTGGCGCTGACCATGCATCACATCGTCGCCGATGAACGGTCGCTGCGGCTGTTCAATGCGGCGGTCGCGGCCGGCTATCGCGTGGGCGGCTCCGTCGCGCCGCCGCCGATCCAATATGCGGATTTCGCGCTGTGGCAGCGCCGGTGGTGGGAGAGCGACGCAGCGCAATCGCAGCTCGCCTATTGGCGCGCGCAGCTCGCCGAACTGCCGGATCTGATGGAGCTGGCGCCGGGACGGCCGCGACCCGCCATCCAGCGTCTGCTCGGCCTCACGCATCGCTGGCGGATCGCGCCCGCCATCCTCGATGGCCTCGACCGCCTCGCGCGCGCGGCGCGGGTGACGCCGTTCATGCTGTCGCTCGCCGCCTTCATGGTGCTGCTGCATCGCTGCAGCGCGCGCGTCGACATCGTCGTCGGCACGCCGATCGCCGGCCGGCCGCGGCCGGAGACGGAGACGCTGATCGGCTTCTTCGCCAATACCCTGGTGCTGCGCACCGACGCGTCCGGCGATCCTGCCTTCAGCGCGTTTCTCGGCCGCGTGCGCGAGACGGTGCTGGGCGGCCTCGCCAATCAGGATCTGCCCTTCGAGAAGATGGTCGAGATCTCCGGCCATGCCCGCGCGCGCAGCCACACGCCGCTGTTCCAGGTGCTGTTCACGCATCGCCAGGAGATCGATCACGCCCTGGCCGGATCGGGGCTCGAGATCTCGCCGATCGAGCTCGATGACGGCGTCGCGAAATGCGATCTCTGGCTCGCCCTCGTCGATGGCCCGGACGGGCGCTGGGCGAAGCTCGAAGTCGATTCTTCTTTGTTTGATTCGTCGAGTGCTGCGCGTTTGGCTGGTCAGTTCGAGTGTCTTCTGGAGTCGATTGCGGCGTCGCCTGATGCGCGGCTGTCCGAGTTGGAGGTGATGCCGGCAGCGGAGCGGCGGATGGTGCTCGAGGAGTGGAGCGGGACGGCGCGGCCGGTTGAGGGGAGTCTGGCCGGTCTGTTCGCGGCGCAAGCGCAGGCGCGGCCCGACGCGCTCGCTGTGGTCTGCGGCGATCAGCGCGTGACGTATGGCGAGCTCGATGCGTGGTCGACGCGTGTGGCGCATCGGTTGCGCGCGGCGGGTGTCGGGCCTGAGATCGTGGTGGCGATCACAGCCGCGCGCGCGCCGGCGCTGCTGGCGGGTCTGCTGGGGATCGTGAAGGCGGGGGCTGCGTATCTGCCGCAGGATGCGGAGCTGCCGGCGTCGCGGCGGGATTTCATGCTCGCGGATGCGGGCGCGCGGCTGGTGCTGACGGCTGATGAAGTGATGTCGGCACGTGACGATGCGCCGGCGGCTGCGCTGGCGGACGAGTCCGGCCCGGAGAGTCTGGCTTATGTGATGTACACCTCGGGCTCGACGGGGAGTCCCAAAGGCGTGGCGGTGGCGCAGCGCGGGGTGATCCGGCTGGTACGCGAGACGGATTACGCGCGGTTCGGTCCGGACGAGCGCGTGCTGCAGCTAGCGCCGGTGTCGTTCGATGCGTCGAACTTCGAGATTTGGGGGCCGCTGCTCAATGGCGGCTGCGTTGTGCAGGTCGCGGTTGCGACGCCGAACCTGGCGGAGATCGGCCGCACGATCGTGTCGGGCTCGGTGACGACGCTGTGGCTGACGGCGGGCCTGTTCCATCAGATGGTCGATCATGCGTTGGCGAGCTTCGCCGGCGTGAGCCAGGTCCTCGCCGGCGGTGATGTGCTGTCGGTGGCGCATGTGAAGCGGTTCCGCGCGGCGCATCCCGCCTGCCGGCTGATCAACGGCTACGGCCCGACGGAAGCGACGACGTTCAGCTGCAGCTACGCGATCGAAGACGATGCGGCGCTGGATCCGTCGGTGCCGATCGGGCGTCCGATCGCGAACACGCAGGTCTATGTGGTTGACGCTCAGCTGCACCCGGTGCCGATCGGGGTGGCGGGGGAGCTGTGCATCGCGGGCGCGGGACTGGCGCGAGGCTATCTGAACCAGCCCGAGCTGACGGCTCAGCGCTTCGTGGCGAACCCGTTCACACCGGGAACGCAGCTGTATCGCACGGGCGATCTGGTGCGCTGGCGCTCGGACGGGACGCTGCAGTTTCTGGGTCGGCTCGACCGTCAGGTGAAGCTGCGGGGTTTCCGGATCGAGCCAGGCGAGATCGAGACGGCGTTGCAGAGCCATGGCGCGGTTCGCCAGGCGGTGGTGGTCGCGCGGCTGGATGCGCGCGGCGAGACGCAGCTGGCGGCGTATTGCGTCACCGATGGGCAAGCGCTCGACGCGGCGGGTTTGCGCGACTTTCTGCGCGAGCGCCTGCCGGCCTACATGATCCCCGCCGCGATCGCGTTCGTGGCCGAGCTGCCGCTGACCGCGCAGGGCAAGATCGACCTCGACGCGCTGCCCGAGATCGCAGCCCCGCAACACGGCGCCGACGCACCGCGC
>JANNTF010000009.1:0-13175 GCA_031403455.1 Alphaproteobacteria bacterium
CCTGGAAGCTGATCTCGTCGCGCGCCTTGGTCGCCGGCCGATGGCTGACCGTGACGCGAATGTCGCCACGCTTGGCGCCCGCGGGCAGCGATGAGGCGGGCACGCCGGTCACATAGCAGACCTTCGCAGGCCCCTCGCCGAACTCCCAGGCCGACCATGCATCGAAGCTGGCGAGTGATTTGGGCTGCGCCTGCGCAACGGCGTCGGCGGCATTCAGCAGGAACAGAAGTGAAACCATCCAGACGCGATGCACGGTCAAACCTCGAAATACGTGGCGATTTGGCGCAGCAGTGATCCACTCGACCAGCCTCGGCGTATGACATGGTCGATGTGGAGCGTCAATCGCAACCCGGTTTCCGAAGCCGATCCGCCCGCGCCAGCCTTCGCTGCGCGGCGCACAAGAAAGCTTGAGCTGACGCGGGGCGGGGTTACCTTGGGGCCCATGCAGGACATCCCGCCGAACATCCGTGGCGGCATCCCGTTAACCACGGCGCCGGGCCAGACCTTCGAACATGGCGCGCTGCTGGTGCGCGTGGCGCGCCAGCAGGACCGTGCCGCCTTCGCGGAATTGTTCGGCTATTACGGCCCTCGCGTGAAGAGCTATCTCGCACGGCTCGGCGCCGATTCCGCGAGCGCCGAGGACCTGATGCAGGACGTCATGCTCGTCGTCTGGCGGCGGGCGTCGACCTACGACCCGCAACAGGCCGCCGTGAGCACGTGGATCTTCACCATCGCGCGCAACAAGCGCATTGACGCCTTGCGGCGCGATCGCCGGCCGGATTTCGATCCCGCCGATCCGGGCTTCGTTCCCGACGCGCCGCCCGAGCCCGAGCACGAGGCGGCGGCGGCGCAATGGGAGGGACATATCGCGACCGCCATTGCCGCGATGCCCGCCGAGCAGGCGGAGATGATTCGTCTCGCCTATTTCCAAGATCTCTCCCACAGCGACATCGCGGCGCGACTGGGTTTGCCGTTGGGGACCGTGAAATCGCGTCTTCGGCTCGGCTTGAGCCGGCTGCGCCATAGATTTGCCAACGAAGGTTGAACAATGACGCACGCAATCGCCGATGAATTCCTCCTCGATCACGCCAGCGGCGCCGCATCGGCGCCGGTCAGTCTGCTGGTCGCGACGCATCTCGCCCTCAATCCCGCGGCTCGACGAAGCTATCGCCGGATGGAATCCCTCGGCGGCGTGATGCTGGACTCGATCGAGCCCAGCCAAGCCGAACCCGATTCTCTCGCCAAGCTCTTCGCGCGGATCGATCGTGGCGACGGCATGGAGGTCGAGCACGCACCCATGCCCGGCATCACGCGGGATGGCAGGATCCCGGCGCCGCTGGCGGCGTTCACGCGCGACGGCACCGATCGTCTCGCCTGGAAGCAACTCGCGCGGGGCGTCGAAGAGGCGCCGCTGGCGATCAAGGGCAAGCAGGGCGACCGTGCGATGCTGTTGCGCATCGCGGCCGGACGCGCGATTCCCAAGCACGCGCATCGCGGCATCGAGTTGACGCTGGTGCTCGATGGCGCCTTTGGGGACGCCAGAGGCGTCTACGCGCGCGGCGACGTCTGCGAAGCCGACGAGACGGTCGAGCATCAGCCGACGGCCGAGCCGGCGCGCGATTGCCTGTGCCTCGTCGTCAGCGCCGGACAGGTGCGGCTCACCGGACCGTTCATGCGCCTGCTCAATCCGTTCCTGCCGCGCTGACGGCGCGTCAGGTCGCGGATGCGCGGCGCAGTTTCGGCGGCGCGAAACTCTGCCGTACGAGCTTCCCGGTCGGACCGCCGGCAGCGACAGGACGGTCCGCGAAGCGGCCACGGCTGAGAAGCCGGTCGTACATGACCAGCCCGCCGGCCAATGACAGGTTGATCGAGAAGCGCATCGGAATCTTCACGACGAAGGCGCAGCGCGCGAGGATGTCGGGCGACAGGGAGCCGCGTTCGGGCCCGAGGATGTAGGCCGCGGCATGGGGATGACGGAACGACGGCAACTCGATCGCGTCGTCCATGAGTTCGATGCCGACGAGAGAACACTCGCGCGGTAGCGCGAAGTCCGCGATCGACTTGAACTCGTAGAACGGAACGCTGTTCGCCATGTCGGACGTGTCGGCGAGGTTGGCTTCATGGCGGGCGTAATTCGCGCCCAGCGTGAACACGAAGGACGCGCCGAACGCGTGCGCCGTGCGCATCAGCGCACCGGTGTTCATCGGTTTGGTGACGCCCTCGACACCGATCGCGAAATAGCCGCGCATCGCCCAGCCTCCTGATTCGAAGCGCAGAGATTGCGCTGCCGTCGCGGTGGGCGGCAAGCAATCCGCCGCGCGGCGCTTGCGTTCTTGCCTCGTCCCATCGCGACGGGCATGTTCCGCGGCGATGAGCGACAATCCATTCCTGGTTGATGTCCGACGCGGTTCTCTCGTCGAGAGCCGGCATCGCGGGCGCTATGCTGTGGTGGATGCCGATGGCGCCGTCGTCGCAAGCATGGGTGACATCGACGCACCGGTATTTCCGCGATCGGCGATCAAGTTCCTGCAAGGCCTGCCGCTCGTCGAGAGCGGTGCGGCCGCGGCGCTCGGCCTGAGCAACGCCGAACTCGCGATCGCCTGCGCCAGCCATGGTGGCGAGGTGCGCCATGTCGAGACCGTTCGTGCCTGGCTAGCCCGCGCGGGCTTGAGCGAAGCGGATCTCGAATGCGGCGCGCACATGCCCTCGACCGCCGCGGCCGCGGAGATCCTGATCCGCGAGAATCGCGCGCCAAGCGCCATCCAAAATAATTGCTCGGGCAAGCACACGGGCATGCTCAGCACGTGCCGCCATCTCGGCGAACAGACGCGCGGTTATGTCGCGCCGGACCATCCTCAGCAGAAGCGCGTGCTCGCGGTGTTCGAGGCCATGCTGCGTCTCGACCTCACCCAGGCGCCACGCGGCATCGACGGTTGCAGCCTGCCGCAGATCGCGATTCCATTGCGCGCGCTGGCCGGCGGCATCGCGCGCTTCGGCGCGCCGGAGGGCCTGCCGCCGATCCGGGCGCAGGCCTGCCGACGTCTGGCCGCCGCGATTCTCGCCGAGCCTTTCATGCTGGCCGGCTCCGGCCGGTTCTGCACGCGCGCCATCGAAGCCTGCGACGGGAAGGCGATCATCAAGACGGGCGCCGAAGGCGTCTATGTCGCAGCGATCCCCGCGTTGGGACTCGGGCTGGCGCTGAAGATCGACGATGGCGCCGCGCGCGCCGCGGAAGTCGCGATGGGCCATCTGCTGCTGCGCCATGCCGCGCTCGACGACACGGCGCGCCACGCTCTCGGCGCGATGATCACGCCCACGATCAGCAATGCCGCGGGTCGAATTGTCGGCGGTATCGCGCCGGCGCCGGCGTGGTGAGTCGTGCGCAGCGACGATCCGGTCCACGCGCAGTACGAGGCTCTCCCCTATCCGCCGCGGGATCCCGCGGATGAGGCCAAGCGCCTCGTCACCGGCAGCCCGAGCCACCTCGCGGAGATCGTGCATTACGTCCGCGGCGGATATCTGGATCCAGCACAGCGGTTCCGGGCGCTGATCGCCGGCGGCGGCACGGGCGATGCCGCGATCATGCTCGCCCAGCAACTGGCCGAGTTCGGCGCACGCGACGCCGAGATCATCTATCTCGACTGGTCCACGGCGTCGCGCCGGATCGCCGAAGCGCGCGCGCGCGCGCGCGGTCTGACGACTCTACGCTTCGTCACCGGATCGCTGCTCGATCTGGCTGCGCTCGGGCTGGGCGGCTTCGACTACATCGATTGCTGTGGCGTGCTGCACCATCTCGAAGACCCGGAGGCTGGTCTCGCCGCCCTCACCAACGCGCTCGCGCCGGAAGGCGGCATGGGCTTGATGCTCTACGCGCCGCTCGGTCGCATCGGCGTCTATCCGATGCAAGCGGCGTTGCGCGCGCTGGACACCGACGAGACGCCCGCACAACGCGTTGCCTTCGCCAAGCGCGTGCTGGACCAGCTGCCGCCGACCAATTGGCTCAAGCGCAATCCGTTCATGACCGATCACCTCGTCGAGGGCGATGCCGGACTCCACGATCTGTTGCTGCATGCGCGCGACCGCGCCTATGCCACCGACGAGGTCCATGATCTGGTCGCGCGCGCCAGGCTGCGACTGGTGAGCTTCGTGCCCGCGGCACGCTACGCGCCGCGGAGTTATCTGAGTGACGGCGCCGTCTTGAAGCGTGCGGACGCACTCGATGCGCGTGGCCAGGCCGCGCTCGCCGAAGCGCTGGCCGGCAACATCAAGAGCCACGCTTTCTATGTCGTCCATGCGGGCAATGCCGTCACCGCGCCGGCGCCCGTGTCGCTCGAACTCATTCCCGTTCCGGCGAATATCGACCCTGCCCAGCTCGCCGAGGGGCTGCGCGGCAATGATGTCCTCACCGCGACAGTCGACGGCCTGCCGTTTCGCATGCCCTTGCCGCGGCTTGCGCCAGCGATCCTCCGGCGGGTCGATGGCACGCGCAGCTTGCGCGCCATCCATGCGCAGCTCGTCACGCAGGATCAGCGCCTCGGCGAAGACGCCTTTCTGGCGCAATTCGCCAAGCTCTTCGCGAGTCTCAATGGCCTCGGCAAGATGATGCTGCGCCATCCATCCTGACCGGATGCGCGAGCCTCTGCATCCAACGTCAGCACGCGTGCCAGAACGGCTTGCGCGCCTCTTCCGCCGCCGTGGCGCGGTCGAGGCCGAGATCCTGCAGCATGCGATCATCGAGCGTGGCGAGCATGCGACGCGTGCGCACCAAGGTGAGCCAGACGAGGATGCGCTCGAATGCCGCCGTCAGGAACATGCGCGCATTGCCGACGCCGGGGATTCCGGCGGCGTTGGAACGGGTGATCTGCCAGCCAGTCATGGGTGAACTCTCCTCAAGGGTTGGACGAAGCAATCTCGTCCGGTTGCGGCATATGGGGCCACCCGATCCTTGCTGACAAACGACGTTTCCTCGTGGGACGGTTGAGCATGGCTAACTCATGAGATTTCTGCCGCCGCTCTCGGCCCTACGCGCCTTCGAAGCGGCTTCACGTCACCTCTCGTTCAAATTGGCGGCCGCCGAACTGCATGTCACGCCGGCGGCGATCAGCCATCAGATCAAGGCGCTGGAAGTCGAACTCGGCGTGAAATTGTTCCGCCGGCTCACGCGCGAGATCCGGTTGACCGAAGAAGGCCACGCGCTGGCGCCAAGTCTGCGCGACGCCTTCGACCGCATCGCGGCCGCCGTCGAGCGCGTGCAGCGCGCGCCGACGCACGCCGTGTTCACCCTCTCGACTCTGACGACTGTAGCGATGTCATGGCTCGTGCCGCGGCTGCCGCGGTTCCAGCTGCTGCATCCCGACATCGACGTGCGCATCTCCACCAGCCAGAAGACGGTCGACTTCACACGCGAGGATTTCGACGCGGCCTTGCGCTACGGCATCGGTGGTTGGCCGGGCCTCACCCAGCACAAGCTGTTCGACGATCGGCTGACGCCGCTGGCGAGCCCCGCCCTCGCACGCAAGCTCAAGCGGCCGGAGGATCTCGCCGCCATGCCGCTGCTCGATACGGATCCGGATCCGGAGTGGCATGTGTGGCTCGAGCAAGCCGGCCTCGCGCGCATGCCGGTCAAGCGCGGCGCGAGCTTCGACTCCACGCGCATCGCGCTCGAAGCGGCGGCCGCCGGAATCGGCGTGGCGCTCGGCGATCCGCTCTTCGCGGCCGATCAGATCGCGGCGGGACAATTGGTGCAGCCCTTCGCCGCCATCGCCACCACGCGCCGCGCCTACTGGTTCGTCTATCCCGAACGCTTCGCCGCGCGGCCCAAGATCGTCGCCTTCCGCGATTGGCTCACGGCCGAAGCGGAAGCCTTCATGGCTCGGCGGGCGCCTGTTCGCGCAGGAAGTAGAGCAGATCGAGCGGCGGCGGCGGCACCTCGGTCTGCGAAAGCAAGCCGTGCACCTGGCCGCGGTGATGGGTCTGATGATTGAAAAAATGACCGAGCGCGAAGCGCATCGGCGTCGCCATGCTGCGGCGCGGCTCGGTCATCGTCTTGTAGCGCAGGGTCGAGTTGAGCGTCGGCAGATCGAGGGCATCGGCATAGTTCACGATCTGCGCATCCTCGGCCGCGCGCGCGACATGCAACCCCGCGAACTCGGGATAGAGGATTTGATCGAGCGCACGGATGCCGTCCGCATGACCCGTGAAGCGCCCCATCCAGAGTCGGTCCGCCACCAGGATGTGGTTGAGCGTTCCGTGGATCGAGCCGAAGAAAGCCGCACGCGGCTCGAGGTAATGGACTTCATGAAGCCTGGCGCAGGCCGCGTAGAGACGCTGATTGGCCCATCGGTTGTAACGCGCGAGCGTACGGAAATAGTCGAGATCCATCAGCGTCTCCCTCGTCATTGCCATCAGCCTGACGCCTCGCGTGGCGATCGGTCAACTTGCTAGCCTGTCGGCGACGTCACGGCCGGAGGAATGAACATGCACGACACCGCCATCGCAAACGCGCGCGTCGAAACATTGCGGCGCGAGATCCTGCTCGCCTTCCATATTCTCGATCTCAACGGCCAGAATAGCGGGATCGCCGGGCATCTGACCGCACGCCAACCCGGCGGCGGGAATTTCTGGTGTCATGGCTATGGCCAAGGTTTCGACGAGGTCCGCGCCGCGGATCTGCATTGCGCCGATCTCGACCTTCGCCTCATCGAAGGGCGCGATCGGATCAGCCCGTCACTCACGATCCACGCCGCGATCTATCGCGCGCGGCCGGACGTCGCGTGCGTGATCCACACCCATGATCTCGACGCGGTCGCACTGACGGCGACGGGCGCCGAGCTTCAGCCGCTCTATCAGAGCGCGCTGATGTTCGCCGGCGACGTCGCCACCTTCGCGGAGTATGGCGGCATCGTGGATACGATCGAGAGCGGCGATGCGCTGGCCGACGCCTTGGGCACGCGACGCGCGCTGCTGCTCGCCAATCACGGCACGCTCGTCGTCGGTGCGTCGATCCGCGAAGCGGTGCACGCGACGATCATGCTCGCCGCGGCCTGCAGCGTGCAGCTCGCGGCGATGCGAGCGGCACCGGGATCTGCGCTGCGCGGTGTCGACGCCGCAACCGCGACGGCCGCAAAGCGCTTCCTGCTCTCCGAGCGCGTGCTCGCCTTGCGCTGGGACTACTACACGCGCCGTGCGCTCAGCGCCAAGCCTTGGCTGGAGACCGAACTCGCGGCCATCGGCCAAACGCGAAGATAGGCGCGGACTTCAATTTGCGAGCCAGACATCCCCGAGTTCCTGATTGAGATAATGGCTGGGTAGGATCTTCCAGCCGCGTAGCGCGGAACTATGCGCGACGATGCGCTGCCACCACACGACCGGCGCGGTGAGCACATGCTCGAACAGCCGCGCCTCGAAGCCCCGGATCGCCGCCATCTGTTCGACGTCCGTGGTGGCGCGCTTCTGCCGGTCGTACAGCGCGTCCAGCGTGCGGTCCTCATAGAGCGAGAAATTCACCGGTGAGCGGTCATGGCTGACATAGAGCAGCAGCTGCGGATCCGGCTCGTCGACGTCGTAGCAATTGGAATCCAGCCCGACCTCGTAATTGCCGCCGAGATAGGAGGCCTTCTGCTGCGCGACGCCGATCGGATTATTCTCCACGGTGACGCCGATCTGCCGCCATTGATCGATCAGGAACACGGCGACAGGCTGATAGGGCATCGGCACATCGCGCGTCGTCAGGCGGAATCTGAGCGCCTCCTGACCGGCCTCCTTGAGCAGCCGGCGCGCTTCGTCGCGCGCGGCGACCGCATCGCGGCCGAAGCCTGGAAATTTCTCCAGCTCCGCCGGCGGCATCGCCAGCGGGTGGCCCGGCCGGATCGGACCGCCGACTTCCTTGACGAAGGCGAGCCGCGAGAGATTCTGCGCACCGCGCCAGCGATCGATCGCGAGGGTGAGCGCCTTGCGCACGCGCAGATCGTCGTAGGGCGGCTTGCGATGATTGAAGAAGACGTCGAACTTGCACAGCCACGGCGATTCGGAAATGACGATCTTGTCGCCAAGCGCGGTCTTGAGCCGATCGCGCTCCGCCGGGCTGATACCGCGGAACTCCGCCATGATCTGGCCGCCCTGCAACGCGTTGATCATCGCCGTGCCCGCCATGAACTGCGCGCGAAACCCATCGAGATAGGGCTTGCCTGCCTCGTGATAGGAATCGAACCGCGCGCCCACCCAATGCGAGCCGCGCACATGCTCGACGAAGCGAAACGGACCGGAGCCGAAGATGTTCTTCTCCGGATATCGCGGATCCTGCGCGAGCTTCGCCGCGCTGTAGAGACAGTTCCACGGGCTCGCGAAGTTCAGCAGCATCGTCGCTTCGGGCTGCTTGAGCGTGAAGACGATCGTCAGCGGATCGGGCGTCTCGATCGATTCGATATCGGCAAACCGCGCCTTGCGCACGGATACGATGCCGTCGGGCGGATTGCGGATGCGATCATACGTCGCCTTCACATCGGCGGCGGTGAGCGCCGATCCGTCGTGGAACTTCACATTGGGTTTGAGCTTGAACGTGTAGACGCGCTTGTCGGCGGAAATGGTCCAGGATTGCGCGGCATCGCCGGTGATCTCCGGATACTTCTCCGTGTCGAATTTCAGCAGCCGCGCATAATGCGGGCCAACGGTCTGCATCATCACGAAAGTCGTGGTCGCCTGGCAGTCGTAATTGGGGGGCTCGCTGTTGACGGCGTAGACGAGCATGCCGCCACGGCGCGGCGCGTCCTGCGCCATGACCAACCCCGGCCAGGCGAGCCACGCGAGGAGCAGCATCGTCAGCTTGAGCGTCATGGTTCCTCCCGAAGTTTCACACCAAGCCTATCAGCCCGGCGCTATCGTGTCCGCGTCACCGATCCTGGGAGCTCAGCCGATGCGCCGCCCTGCCTTGCTCATCTTGGCATTCATCGCCTGCGCCGTGTCGGCGAGCGCGTTCGACCTTCAGGGGCATCGCGGGGCACGCGGCCTGGCGCCCGAGAACACGCTCCCGGCTTTCGCGCGCGCGCATTGGCGATCGGCGTGACGACTCTGGAGTTCGACGCCGGCATCACCAGGGATGACTACGTCGTGATCGCGCATGACCGGCGCCTGAATCCGGACATTACGCGGGGGCCCGACGATGCCTGGATCGCGAGCCCCTCGCCTTTGGTGCGCGAATTGTCGCTCGCCGCACTCAAGCGCTACGACGTCGGCGCCATCAACCCCGCGACGACCTACGCGAAAGCCTTCCCGCAGCAGGAAGCGATGCCCGGATTGCGGATGCCGACCTTGCGCGAAATCGTCGCCCTGACCCAGACCCAGGGCGACACGCGCGTGCGCTTCAATATCGAGACCAAGATCTCGCCGCTTTGGCCCGGCGAGACCGTCGACCCGGAGACATTCGCGCAACTGCTGATCGCAGAAATCCGCCGCCTGGGCATCGCCACGCGAACCTCGATTCAATCCTTCGACTGGCGCACTTTGAGCGTCGTCGCCCGCGAGGCGCCCGAGATCGCACGCGTCTATCTGAGCATCGAGCAGGGCCGCGGCGAGACCATCGGCAAGGACAAGGGCGTGAGCCCTTGGACCGGACTCGACGCTGCCGCACATGGCAATTCGACGCCGCACTTGGTCCACGCCGCCGGGGGGCGGATCTGGGCGCCTTTCTTTCGCGATATCAATGCCGCAACCCTCGGCGACGCCAAGCGCCTGGGTCTCGCCGTCGTGCCCTGGACGGTCAATGAGGCCGAGGACATGCGCCGCGTGATCGGCTTGGGTGTCGATGGCCTGATCACGGACTACCCGGATCGCGCGCGTGCGATCCTTGCCGAGCTGGGCATCACGCCGGCACGCTGAACGGAAGAAATCACCGCGCCCGAACGTTAATGACTTCGAGTCCGGATCCCGGACAGGAGTTCGCGTCATGCGCAAATTCGCTCTCGCCGCCGTCGCCCTGCTCTCCCTCTCCGGGTGCGTGATCGCGGAGCCCACAATCGTGCGCGGCCCGCCGCGCGTCTATTACGAGCCGCCGCCGACCTACTATTATTACCCGCCCCCGCCGCCGCGGGTTTACGGCCCGGCCTTCGGCTTGGGCTTCAACTATGGCTATGGCCGCAACTATGGCTATGGCCGCGGCGGACATGGCCATCGCGGGCATCGCGGCCATGGTCGCGGATAGGCTCTCCGCGCCGCGGTTGGTCAGGTCTTGAGCACGGTCAGATCGCGGTAGAGCTCGAGCGCTTCCGGATTGGCCAGGGCCTCGCGGTTCTTGACGGCACGACCGTGCACGACGTCTCGAACGGCGAGTTCGGTGATCTTGCCGGATTTGGTGCGCGGAATATCGGTGACCTGGACGATCCGCCCCGGCACATGGCGCGGCGTGGTGTTCTTGCGGATCTGATCCTTGATCCTCTTCTCGAGCGCGGCGTCGAGCGCCACGCCCTCGCGCAGCCGCACGAACAGCACGACGCGGACATCGTTGTCCCAGTCCTGGCCGATGACGATCGACTCCAGCACCTCGTGCACCTGCTCCACCTGGCGATAGATCTCGGCGGTGCCGATGCGCACGCCGCCAGGATTGAGGACGGTATCGGAGCGGCCGAAGATGATGACACCGCCACGCGGCGTGATCTCCGTCCAATCGCCATGCGTCCAGATATTGGCGAAGCGCTCGAAATAGGCGGCGTGGTATTTTTTGCCGTCGGGATCGTTCCAGAAGCCGACAGGCATCGACGGAAACGGCTTGGTGCAGACGAGTTCGCCCTTGGCGCCGACCGCCGGGCGGCCGTCCTCGTCGAACACATCCACCGCCATGCCGAGTCCGCGCGCCTGGATCTCGCCGCTATGGACCGGCTCCGTCGGCGCACCGAGCACGAAGCATGAGACGATGTCGGTTCCGCCGGAGATCGACGCGAGATGCACGTCCTTCTTGATCTTGTCGTAGACGTAGCTGAACGATTCCGCGACCAGCGGAGACCCCGTCGATGCGATCGCACGCACCGTCTTCAGCGAATGGGTGCGCGCGGGTTCGATGCCGGCCTTGGCGCAGGCATCGATGTATTTCGCCGACGTCCCGAAGAAGGTGAAGCCGGCCGCGTCGGCGAAATCGAACAGCACGTTGCCGTCGGGATGGAAGGGCGACCCGTCATAGAGGCAGACAGTCGCCTCGCAGGCGAGCGCCGAGACCAGCCAGTTCCACATCATCCAGGAACAGGTCGTGAAGTAGAACACGCGATCGCCTGGCTTCACGTCGGAATGGAGTTTGAGCTCCTTGATGTGCTGCAGCAGCGTGCCGCCGGCGCCATGGACGATGCATTTCGGGACGCCCGTCGTGCCCGACGAATAGAGAATGTACAGGGGATGATCGAAGGCGACCGCCGCGTAGGCGATCGCCTCGGGACGGCCGGCGACCAGCTCATCGTAGCGCACGGCATCGGCGATCCCCTGAAGATCGGGTTTCGCCTGCGCGTAGCCGACCACGATCACCTGCTTGAGGCTCGGCAACAGCGGACGGACTTCGCGCAAGCGCGCAAGACAATCATGCGTCTTGCCCGCGTAGTGGTAGCCATCGACGGCGATCAGCACCTTGGGCTCGATCTGCCCGAAGCGATCGACGACGCCCTGGGTGCCGAAATCGGGCGAGCAGGCGGACCACGTCGCGCCCAGGCTCGCGGTCGCCAGCATCGCGACGATCGCCTCGGGCATGTTCGGCAATTGCCCGGCGACACGATCGCCGATGCCGACACCGGCCGCGCGCAGCGCGTGCTGCAGGCGACCCACCGCGGCGTTGAGGTCGCGCCAGCTCATCGTCCGGCGGATCTTGCTCTCGCCCCAGAACACGATCGCGTCGGAGTCGTCATCGCGACGCAGCAGGTTGCGCGCGAAATTCAGCCGCGCATCCGGAAAGAACCGCGCGCCCGGCATCTTGTCATCGTCGACGATGCCGCGCGGCCCGGGCCCGTCCCCGATGACGCCGCCGAAATTCCAGACCGCGCGCCAGAACGCCTCACGGTTCTCGATCGACCAGCGCCAGAGTGCCGCATATCCAGTGAAGTCGAGCCCCTGCTGGCCGCCGACCTCACGCGCGAATCGGGCGAGATTCGAGGCCGCCTTGCGCTCTGGCGACGGCGTCCAGAGCGGCGCGGTGGGTACATGCATCGGGCGGACCTTGGCTGTTTGAACGCCCCCCCATGATGGCCAATCGAGCGCCAGACGCAAAGAGATCGACGCATGGGTCATGGGCGTCATGCATCGAAAACCGCGTGCCCGCGCGACGTCCCGGGCCTAGGTTCGCCAACAGGAGATCCGCACCGCTGATGAAACTGGAAGGACAGGAGGCCCGTCGACGCTGGAACGGGCTGTCACCGACGCTCAAAGGCGTGTTTTGGATCCTGTTTGCCTGTGTCGCCTTCTCCGGCATGGGCGTCACGGTTCGCTACCTGACGCGCTTCCTGCCGCCCCAGGAACTGATCTTCTTTCGCAATGCCTTGTCGCTGATCTGGATGTTTCCGTGGATCTTCCGCACCGGATTCACAGCCCTGCGCACGACGCATTTTCGCATGTATCTCGGCCGTTCGGCGCTCGCCTTCATCTCGATGCTGTGTTGGTTCACGGCCCTGGTGACCCTGCCTCTGGCGGAGGCGATCGCGCTCGGCTTCACCGCACCGCTGTTTTCCACCGTGCTGGCGGTGCTCATCCTCGGCGAAGTCGTGCGCATGCGGCGCTGGACCGCGACGATCATCGGCTTTGTCGGCGCCATGGTGATCCTGCGCCCGGGAATCGAAGAGGTGACCTTCGCCCATCTGCTCGTGCTCGCGTCCTCGGCCACGGGCGCGATCACGTCAGTGGTCGTCAAGCAGCTCACCCGCACCGAGCACCCCAACGCGATCGTCACCTACATGACCCTGCTCACTACGCCCTTCGCCTTGCTGATCGCGGTGCCGGTCTGGCAGTGGCCCGAGCCGATGACGTGGTTCTGGCTGCTCGTGCTCGGCCTGCTCGCGACGCTCGGCCACCAAGCATCGACGCGCGCGTTCCAGTATCTCGACGCTTCGCTGGTCGCGACGCTGGATTTCATCCGCCTGCCGACTTCGGCGCTGCTCGCCTGGATCGCCTTCACCGAGACGCCCGATCGCTGGACCTGGATCGGCGGCGCCATC
>JANNTF010000010.1:0-2620 GCA_031403455.1 Alphaproteobacteria bacterium
CGAGTGGGGGAGGGTTGGGGTGGGGGCGGTGCCCAGTTCGGCCCCGGCATTACCTCGGCGCTAGCCGGGCCGCGATGTCCAGCACCGTCGCAACGTCTGTCTCGTCGCTATAAGCGTGGAAGCCGAAGCGCAGCAGGCGGCGGCGGATCGACAGGGTGACGCCGGCTTTCACGAGAGCCGCGGCCAGCGCATCAAGCCGCGCATCGCCCGTGCTCTCGGCGCCGCCCGGGCCACGCGTGCCGAGACACACGATATGCGTCGCCGCATCCGCGGGCGGCCGACAGACCGGCCAGCCCTGCTTCTCGAATCCGATCGTGAGGCTGCGCGCGAGGCCGCAGGCGCGCGCGGCGATTTGCTCGATTCCGAGCGCCAGGATCTCGCCGAGCGCGGCATGGGCGGCGGCCATGCCGACATAGTTGTAATTGCCGACTTCGAAGCGGCGCGCATCGCGGCGCAGCGCGAAGCTGGCGCCTTCAAACTCGGAATAATGCTTGCCGCCGGTCTCCATGCCGTTGCGCGCGACGGCGGCCGGCACGAGCCGCTCGCTCCAGCGCCTCGACACATGGAGGAAGCCGAAGCCGCGCAGGCCCAGCAGCCCCTTGCTCGTCGAGGTCGCCAGCGCGTCGATGCATTCCGCCTCGACATCGAGCGGCAGCACGCCGCAGGCCTGCACGCCATCGACAAGGAACAGCGCGCCCGCCGCGCGCGCAGCCGCGCCGATCAGCCCCAGATCCGTGCGATAGCCTGGCGTGAAGGTGACGGCCGAGGCGGTGACGAGCCGCGTGCGCGCATCGATCGCCGCCGCCATCGCCGCGGCATCGATCGCGCCGGCGCGCGGCGGCACGGATTTCAGCGTCACGCCGCGGCGCGCGAGCGCGAGCCAGAGATAGATGTTGTTCGCGTGCTCCAGCTCCTCGCACAGCACGATGTTGTCGCCCTGACGCCAGTCGATCGCGCCGGCGACCGCGTTCAGCCCCTCCGAGACGTTGCGCGTGAGCGCGATCTCGTCGTCGCCGGCGCCGATCAGCCGTGCGAATCTCGCGCGTGTCGCGGCGAGCAGCGTGTCCGTGCCCTTGGCGCCCGGGCGCATGTCGCGATCGGCGTCGAGCATAGCCGCCGCCGCCGCATGCGCGGCTTGCGAGATCACGCCGCGCGAGCCGAGATTGAGATAAGCCCCGTGCGCGAGCGCCGGGTAGCGCGCGCGCACCGCCGCCCAGTCGGGCTGGCGAAGCTCTGCCGTCGCGATGCTGTCCATGGTGCAGACGATCTCCGGATTGCGGGTTTCAGAGCGGCGGCCGCGCCGACATCGCGAGGGTGAACTCGTCGGCCCTTGCCGTGAAGCGGATGCCGTCGCGCGTCGCCCAGGTATTGACCTGGAAATAGAGCGGGATGATCGCGGTGTCGGCGATCGCGAGCCGCGTGGCTTCCTGGAGCAATCTCTCGCGCTGGGCATCGTCGAAGCTCGACAGCGCCGCCGTGATCACCTTGTCGATCGCGGGATTGGCGTAGCGGCCGCGATTGGAAGCGCCCGCGCCGAGCTTGTCGTCGCGGCTATGGATCAGCGCCTTGAGCGACGAGCCGGCCTCGCCGGTGTCGCTGCCCCAGCCATAGAGCGCGACGCTGTACTCGAAATTATTGCCGCGCGTGCCGTAGATCTGGCGCGGCGGCGTCTCGACCGCGACCTGCAGGCCGAGCCGCGCGAACATCTGGCCGATCGCCTGGGTCAGCTTGACGTCGTTGAGATAGCGGCCGTTCGAGCCGTGCAGCGTGAGCTGGAATCCGTTGGCGAACCCGGCGTCCGTGAGAAGCTGGCGCGCGCCGGCGAGATCCTGCGCCGGTGCGCCGAGCGCCGGATCATGGCCGAAGAAGCCCGGCGGCACGAGCTGCCCGGCCACGATGCCTTCGCCCTCGAGAATGCGCTCGACCAGCGCGTCGCGCGCGAGTGATTTCGACAGCGCGAGCCGCACGCGGGGATCGCGCAGCGGATTGACCGCCAGCGGCTTGCCTTCCAGATCGCGGATGTTCGGCGTGACGTCGCGATGGCTGTCCATCAGCAGATAGATCACGCGGTTCGACGGCGCGCGCCAGACGCCGACTCCGGCCGTCGCCTTCAGCCGCGCGAGATCCTGCGCGGCGACGGTGTCGATCGCATCGACATCGCCCGCCAGCAGCGCCGCGGTGCGTACGGCCGGGTTGGCGATCAGGCGGAAGCTGACGCGGCGCCAAGGTTCCTTCTCGCCCCAATAGGAATCGTTGCGCTCGACGGTGATGCGCTCGTTGGGCACGAACTCGACGAGGCGATAGGGCCCGGTGCCGATCGCCGCACGACCCGAATTGTAGTCGGCGGTCGCGGCGCCCTCGCCGTGCTTCTTCGATCGGCGGTGAAGGGTGAGCCGTCATGGAAGCGCACGTCGCGGCGCAGCTCGATCTCCCAGATCTTCTCGCCTTGCGTGCGCCACGCCAGCGCGAGTCCGGGCTTGAGCACCTGGTTCTCGTCCTGCAGGATCAGCTTGTCGAAGAGATGCAGCGACTGCGCGACATCAGGGCCGGTATTGGCGAAATGCGGATCCATCGAGCGCGTCATGGCGCCGAGTCCGATCCGCAGCTCCTGCGCGGCGGC
>JANNTF010000011.1:0-3428 GCA_031403455.1 Alphaproteobacteria bacterium
GCGCCGATTGCGCGATGCTCGGGTCGCTCTTCGCAGGGACCGACGAGGCGCCCGGCGAAGTGATCCTCTACCAGGGACGAACCTACAAGGCCTATCGCGGCATGGGTTCGGTAGGCGCGATGGCGCGCGGCTCGGCGGATCGCTACTTCCAGCAGGACATCAAGGATTCGCTCAAGCTCGTGCCGGAAGGCATCGAAGGTCGCGTGCCCTACAAGGGGCCGGTCAGCAACGTCGTGCATCAATTGATCGGCGGACTGCGTGCGGCCATGGGCTACACCGGCAATCGCACCATCGGTGAAATGCAGACGGGGTGCCGCTTCCTGCGCATCACCAACGCCGGTCTGCGTGAAAGCCACGTCCATGACGTCGCCATCACACGCGAGGCGCCCAACTATCGCGTCGATCTGTGACGCCCGGCGCGCGGGCGCAAGCCGCGATCGAATTGCTCGATGCGATCGAGGATGCGCGCGGGCCCGCCGATCAATGCGCGCAATTCTACTTCCGTTCGCGGCGCTTCATCGGCTCCAAGGATCGCGCGGCGATCGCGACTCTCGTCTATGCGGTGCTGCGCCATCGTGCGCAGCTGGATTGGTGGATCGAGCGCGGCGATGGCGGGATCGGCACGTCGCGCGCGCGCGTCTTCACGGCCTTGGCGATCATCCAGGGATGGGAACTCCCCGCCCTGACAAGTGCGTTCGATGGGGATCGCTTCCGACCGGGTGATCTGTCGATGCGCGAGCGCGCGCTCGCGACCGCGCTCGTGGGCCGGTCGCTCGATCATCCCGACCAACCCGAATCCGTGCGCGCGAACGTGCCGAGCTGGCTCTACCCGTCGCTGTGCGCACGTTTCGGTGCCAACGCGCGCGAGGAACTCAGCGTGCTTGGTCGCGAAGCGTCGCTCGACCTGCGAGTCAATCTCCTCAAATCGGATCGCGATGGGGCGCGCCGCCTGCTCGCGCAGGAAGACATCGAGACCGCGCCAACGCCGCATGCGCCGACGGGGCTGCGGGTCCAGGGCCGCCATCCGCTCACGGCGACGCGTGCCTTCAAGGAAGGCTTCATCGAAATCCAGGATGAAGGCTCGCAGCTGGCGGCGGCGCTCGTCGACGCCAAGCCGGGCATGCGGGTGTGTGATTTCTGCGCCGGCGCCGGCGGCAAGACGCTCGCGCTCGCGGCGACGATGCGCAATGCGGGCAAGATCGTGGCGTGCGACACCGTCGCGCGGCGGCTCGACGGGGCGACGCGGCGGTTGCGCCGCGCGGGTGTATCGAATGTCGAGCGCAAGCTGCTCGCGACCGAGCGCGACACCTGGGTCAAACGCCACAGGGCGAGTTTCGACCGCGTGCTGGTCGACGCTCCCTGCACGGGCACCGGAACCTGGCGCCGCAATCCCGATGCGCGCTGGTTCCTCAGCACCACGGATCGTGACGAGCTGACGGCCAAGCAGGCGCGGATCCTCGATAGCGCGGCGCGGCTCGTGAAGCCTGGGGGTCGCCTAGTCTATGTCACGTGGTCCCTGCTGCGCGAGGAGGACGAGGATCAGGTGCGGGCCTTCCTGAGTGCGCATTCGGAATTCGCCCTCCTGCCGGTCGGTCAGATCTGGCGCGACGTCTTCGGGACATCTTGCCCGGTCGACGGAAATGAGCTCGTCCTCACGCCGCACCGGCACGGCACCGATGGTTTCTTCGTCGCGATCTTCGAGCGGCGGCGCATGATCGAGGACGTACCCACATCAGATCCGGAGTCGTGACGCGAGGCCGCCGATGATCACGGTAGAACCCGCCCGAGAGGCCGACGTCGTGGATGTGGCACGCGTCTATGTCGAGACGTGGCGCACCGCCTATGCAGGCATCCTCTCCGATGACGCGCTGACGGGCATGTCGCAGCGGCGTAGCGCCGAGGAGTGGGGCTGGGTGATCCGGCAGCGCCGCGACGTGCAGCCGGTGATCGTCGCGCGCGAGTCCGACCACGTGCTTGGCATGGTCAGCGTCGGCTTGAGCCGCCGCAGGGACCGGCCGAGCGGCGGGCCCTTCGAAGCCTCGACCTTGGCGATTCCGGTGGGCGAGGTCTTCACCCTCTACGTGGCGTCGGAGGCGCAGGAACGCGGAATCGGCCGGCGGCTGCTTGCTGCTGGTTTCGCCGCTTTGGCCAAGCAGAACTGCACGCGCGTCTTTCTTTGGGTGCTGCGCGACAACCCATCGCGTTTCTTCTACGAGCGCATGGGCGGACAGGCGATCGCAGAACGCACGGAAATGCTCTGGGGCCGCAGCGTCGCGGAACTCGCCTATGGCTGGGACGATTGCGGTGCCGCGGCGCAGCGCCTGGCGGCTTGTTCCGTACGATAGGGCGGAGTATCTCTCGCCCCCCGCGCGAGTTCCGGGCGGGTGAGTCGCCGCGGGAGAGCACGTGACGCAACCATCGCCGGCGGCGCCCCAGGCGCCATCCGCACCCAGCCACGAGCGGGTCCTCATCCTGGATTTCGGCAGTCAGGTGACGCAGCTGATCGCGCGCCGCGTGCGCGAAAGCGGCGTCTACGCCGAGATCCATCCCTACACGATGACCGGCGCGGCGATCCGTGCTTTCGCGCCAAAGGCCGTCATCCTTTCCGGTGGCCCGGCTTCCGTCACGAAGCCCGATGGACCGCGTGCGCCGATGGACGTCTTCTCGCTGGGCGTTCCCGTGCTCGGCATCTGCTACGGGCAACAGACGATGTGCGCGCAGCTCGGCGGCATCGTCGAGCCATCGGAGTCGCGCGAATTCGGTCGCGCGGTCATCGAGATCACGGACGACTGCGCCTTGTTCCAGGGCGTCTGGGCCAAAGGCGGGCAGCATCAGGTTTGGATGAGTCACGGCGATCGGGTCACCCGGTTGCCGCAGGGATTTCGCGTCGTCGCCAAGAGTGACGGCGCGCCGTTCGCCACGGCGATCGACGAGCAGCGGCGCTTCTACAGCACCATGTTCCACCCCGAAGTCGTGCATACGCCCGAGGGCGCCAAGCTGCTGCGCAATTTCACGCACCGTATCGCCGGCCTTGGCGGCGATTGGACGATGGCCGCGTTCCGTCGCGAGGCCATCGCGAAGATCCGCGCACAAGTGGGCGCGGGCAAGGTCATCTGCGGGTTGTCGGGCGGCGTCGACTCTTCGGTCGCGGCGGTGCTCCTGCACGAGGCGATCGGCGATCAGCTGGTCTGCATCTTCGTCGATCATGGCCTGCTGCGGCAGGACGAGGCGCAGGACGTGGTCGCGCTGTTTCGCGGGCACTACAACATCCCGCTGGTGCATCGCGACGCCAGCGCGACGTTCCTTGGCAGACTCGCAGGCGTCAAGGACCCCGAGCAGAAACGCAAGATCATCGGGTCGACCTTCATCGACGTGTTCGAGGAGGAAGCCCAGAAGATCGGCGGCGCGGCGTTCCTCGCGCAAGGCAC
>JANNTF010000012.1:0-6985 GCA_031403455.1 Alphaproteobacteria bacterium
CCTCGGCCGAGGACGTCGAGAAAGTGCTCAAGCTCGAGCCGCGGCATTTCGGTGCGCTGTCGGGACTTGGGCTGATCCGTGCGCAGCAGGAGCGAACCGAGGAAGCGATTTCCGCCTTCGAGAAGGCGCTCGCGGTGCACCCCAATCTCGAGAATGTGCGCCGCAACGTCGAGGCCTTGCGCAAGAAGCGCCGCGACGGCGCGATCTGAGCCGCTCTCCGGGATTTGATCGGCGCGTGCGCGCGCGTTGACGTAAGAAATATCGGGTTCTGTCGAGGAGATCGCTCTCATGTTGATTCGTCGCAAGCGTGGCTGGGAAATTCCCGAATCGGCAGTGACGCCCGAATCCTTCGTGGTGAATCGTCGCCGCCTGCTCGGCGCGAGTGCCGCGGCGGTCGGCTCGCTGGCCCTCCAGGGGCAATCCTGGTTCGGCCTGGGCGGCGAGCAGAAGCTTCCGGATTTCTCGGCCGGTGATCCGTCCCTGCCGCTCTATCCGGCGATGCGCTCGATGCGCTACCGCGTCGATCGCGAGCTGACGGAGGAGAAAGTCGCGGTCACTTACAATAATTTCTATGAATTCGGCTCCTCGAAGAATGTCTGGCAGCCGGCGCAGAAATTGGAAATCCGCCCCTGGGAGATTCGAATCGACGGCATGGTGGAGAAGGAACGCACCATCGGAGTCGACGAGTTGATCAGGGCGCTGGGCCTCGAGGAGCGCACCTATCGCTTCCGCTGCGTGGAAGCCTGGGCGATGACGGTGCCCTGGACCGGCATGCCGATGAAGCAATTCGTCGAGTTCTGCAAACCGCTGGGCTCGGCCAAGTACATCCGCATGGAGACCTTCAAGAATCCCGAAATCGCGTCCGGCCAACGCGCGAGCTGGTATCCCTGGCCCTATGTCGAAGGTCTGGCGATCGATGAAGCGACCAATGAACTCGCGATGCTCGCCACCGGCGTCTACGGCAAGCCGTTGCCCAAGCAGATGGGCTCGCCCATCCGGCTGATCGTGCCGTGGAAATACGGGTTCAAGAACATCAAATCGGTGGTCCGCTTCAGCTTCACCGATCAGCGGCCGAAGAGTTTCTGGGAAGAGATCCAGGCCGCCGAATACGGGTTCTGGGCCAATGTGAATCCCAAGGTCGCGCATCCCAGGTGGAGTCAGGCGACGGAGGAGCTCATCGGCAAAGGCGGCCAGCGCGTGCCGTCGCAGCTCTTCAACGGCTACGCCGATTTCGTGGCGTCGCTCTACTCGGCACGCGAAGGCGAGCGTCTCTGGACCTGACGGGCGCGCGCGGTGTCGGAGTCGTGTGCGGCGCGGTGCGATGGATTTTTCACAATCTGCGCCTAGAGCACGGCATTTCATGGGCTTAACCGTATCGATAGAGAGTCCATTAAAGTTCCGGATGTGATCTTGCGATGGTCCGGAACACGCGGTGGAGATGGTCGGCATCTCCCCCGCGTATCCTCCACGATCGCGGAGCGGAATTGGTCGCGAGCGGGTGTGGTCCATAAAGCGCGAGGAACACCCCATGGCGGACGGCTCAAGCAAGGATATCTCACGCGAGCGTCTGCTGCTCGATGAGCTGACCGTTCTCCAGAATGCACCCGAGCGCCCGCTGCGCGATGAGCGGACGGAGCTGCGCGCGCGAGATGGCGGCGCGCCCATCGATGAGCGTGGTGATCTCGGCGCCATCCATCGCGGCAGCACGCCTGCCGACCCACACGGGGATGAGCCGAACATCGGCACGACGCGGATGCCCGATGGCGGCGCCGGCATATCGGATCTGCGCGCCGGCGATGATGGCGCCGGCGACGACCGGCGGCCGGTTCGTGACAGCGCATCGTCGGATGCTCCACTCGGTCGGCCGTTCGGATCTCGCGAGTCGGTGGCCGGTGGCGACTCGTCGGCCGTGCGCATGGCGAATCATCGCGACCGTGAGTCGCTCGTCGATCGCGGGCGCACAGGGGAGCGGAGCGAGCAGCGGCGCGGCGATGAATCCGACGGCGCAGCAGCGCTGCCGTCCGAGCTTTACGCGCGCGAACCCGGCGCTGCGGCCGATTTCGTCCCGCCGCTTGCCGCGGCGCGCGAGAGCACCGCGAGTGCGCCTGTTCTCACGGTTTCGGCGGCGAGCGGGACGGAAGACACGGCGATCGCCTTGACGATCGGCTCTGTGCTGACGGATTTGGACGGCTCCGAGAGCCAGTCGATCGTGATCTCCGGTGTTCCGGCCGGTGCGGCGCTCTCGGCGGGCACGCTCAACGGCGATGGGACATGGACGCTGACGCCCGGCCAGCTTTCCGGCCTGACGATCACGCCGCCGACGAACGCGGATGCCGATTTCAACCTCACGATCGTTGCAACCTCGACCGAGGTGAATGGCGGCGATACGGCAAGCGCGACATCGACGCTGGCGGTCACCGTTGCAGCCGATGCCGACGCGCCGAATGTGACGGTCTCGGGCGCGAGCGGGGCGGAAGACACGGCCATCGCGCTGACGATCGGCTCGACATTGACGGACGTCGACGGCTCCGAGAGCCAGTCGATCGTGATCTCCGGCGTGCCGAGCGGCGCGGCGCTCTCGGCGGGTACGAACAACGGCGGCGGGACATGGACGCTCACTGCGGCGCAGCTCTTGGGCCTGACGATCACCCCGCCGGCGAATTCGGATGCTGATTTCAACCTGACGATCGTGGCGACCTCGACGGATGGGGGCGATACGGCGAGCTCGAGCGCCACCGTGGCGGTGACGGTCGCCGCGTCGAACGACGCGCCGACGACGATCACGCTGCAGGGCGGTTCCATCGCGGAGAACAGCGCCGTCGGCGCGGCCGTCGGCACGGTCAGCGCCATCGACATCGATGCCGGCGCGACGCTCAGCTATAGCCTGGTCGACGCGGCGGCTGGTCGCTTTGCGGTGAATGCAGCGACCGGCGTGATCACCGTCGCCAGTTCCGCTGGCCTCGATTATGAAAGCGCGACCAGCCACACCGTGGTGGTGCGCGCGACCGACGAACACGGTGCGACGTACGATCAGACGCTCACCCTCGCGGTCACGGATGTGGTCGTCGAGACGCTGGGCGGCAGCGGCAACGACACGCTGACCGGTTCGAGCGGGTCCAATCTCCTGTCCGGCGGTGCTGGTGACGATGTCCTCAACTACAGCGTCGACGGCAGCTGGAGTGGCGGCTATGTCGCGTACAACGCGGGCAGCCCGGGCAGCGCGGGAACCGGCGACACCGTCGCGCTCAGCGGACGTATCTTGTCGACCGATGTGTTCGATGGTGGCAGCGGGATCGACACGCTCGCGCTGTCCAGCGGCAACGACGTGCTCTTCCTCGATGACTCCTTCAGCGCGCGTCCCGGCAATCTCAGCGCCGGCGGGCGCGTCATCGGCATCGAGGTGATCAACGCCGGGGCCGTCGACGACATCGTCGACCTCACCAGCCCGACCTACGCGTATGGCGACGTGACGATCGATGGTGGATCCGGGAACGACGTGCTCTGGGCGTCGGCGGGCAACGACTCACTGATCGGCGGCGCTGGCAATGACACGCTCGACGGCGGCGCGGGAAGCGACGTCCTCTCGGGCGGTGCCGGCAATGATCGTCTGATCGGTGGCAGCGGCAACGACACGCTCGACGGCGGGGCCGGCAACGACGTGCTCACCGGCGGTGCTGGCAATGACATCTTCGTCTTCGACTACGCTGCAGCGCATGGGTCCGATGAAGTCAGTGGCGGCGCCGGTGGCAGCTGGATCGACGTCATCGATCTCCAGGGCGTCGTCGGCGGCTCCGGGGCAGGAGATTGGACTCTGAGCTTCTCGAGCGGATCGATCTCGTCGTCGAGTTCCGGCCAGCTCGATCTCAGCGCCGATGCGGCGGGCGTGATCACATTCCACGATGGCAGCACGGTGACCTTCACGGGTGTCGAACGAGTCACGTACTGAGCGCGCCGCGGACCCCCCGCATCGACCGGTGTCAGATCTCCGGCATTTTCGAAAAACTCCCTAGAAACTTCATGATATCAGCATCTTAATTCGGCTGATTCAGACTCCCTTAAGGCGCGTGGACGGATAGTCCAGCGTGGCTCAGGCGGAGATCTGAAATCCTCCGGGCCCGCCTTGCCTTGGTCGCGCGTCGGGCACTTCGCCGCAGCGCGCGGTCATGGCCAAACCCTTATCGGGATGTGGCTCGATGGCTGACGGCACCGCAAACGACCTGAACAACGAGCGGATCGTCTTCGATGAGTTGACGGTGCTGCAGAACGCGCCGGACGGTGAGCGCCGTTTGGAGCAGGATTCGGGACGCACCAGCGGCGGGCAGACACCGAGCGACGATCTACGCGACCTCGGCGGTATCCACGCCGGCAGCACGCCATCGACCCAGTCGAGTTCGGCACGCGAGCTGGCCCAGGGGCCAGCGCCTGCCGACAGGGAAAGCGCCGGGACTGCACTCTTTCCTGAGTTGAACGATCAGGCCGAGCCGTCGGGCCCGGGGCGCCAGATCGAGGCGGAATCCGGCACGCTTCTGGTGCCGCTCGAAATCGGTGACGTGGCGTCGCGCGTCTCTTCGATCGACAGCGGTGACGTCGCCAGTGATGAGCCTGGTCGCTCGGGCATTGCTTTCGTCGAGCCAGACTCCCCGCTCGCGCTTCCGATCGCGCCCGCGCCGCTGGTGGTCGATGCACCCATCACGTCGCCGTCTTCGAATCGCGCGACGGCGCGTGCTACCGAAACAGCTCTCGACCCCGAGCCTGAGCTCGATCTGACGGCCGAGGCGCCTGTCGTGGTGGCGAGTGCCGTGACCGGGTTCGAGGACACCGCCGTCGCCCTGACCATCGCGGCCAATCTCACCGACACCGATGGCTCGGAATCCCTGAGCATCGTCATCGCGGGCGTGCCGAGCGGTGCGACGCTTTCGGCCGGCATCGACAATGGCAACGGCACCTGGAGTCTGGCGCCGAGCGAGCTCGCGGGCCTCATGCTCACGCCGGCATCGGGTTCCGGGGCAGATTTCACGCTGACGGTGATGGCGACGTCGACCGAGTCGGCGACCGGCGAACAGACCACGACGAGCGCGTTGGTGCCGGTGACGATCGTCGATGAAGCGAACGCGCCGACTCTGAGCACGAGCGCGGCTGCCGGTTCGGAAGACACCGCGATCGCATTGTCGATCAGCTCGGCGCTGACCGACACGGACGGCTCGGAGAGTCTTGCGGTCGTCGTCGTCTCCGGCGTACCCGCCGGCGCGACGCTCTCGGCCGGCACGCATAACAGCGACGGCACCTGGACGCTGACCCAGGGCCAGCTCAGCGGCCTGACGATCACACCGCCGGCGAACGCCGATGCGGATTTCACGCTGACCGTCGTGTCGACGGCGACGGAGGCCGATGGCGGCGACCAGGCGAGTACGACGGCGACTCTCGCCGTCTCGGTCGCCGCTGTCGTCGACGCGCCGAGCCTCAGCGCGAGCGCGGCGAATGGTACCGAGGATACGGCGATCGCGTTGAGCATCGGCGCTGCGCTGACGGATACCGACGGCTCGGAGAGCCTCGCGATCGTGATCTCCGGCGTGCCGAGCGGCGTGACGCTGTCTGCCGGGACCGACAATCACGACGGCACCTGGAGCCTCACGCCAGGCCAGCTCGTCGGCCTCACGGCGACGCCGCCCGCGAATTCGGATGCGGATTTCACGCTGACGATCGCGGCGACGACGACCGAGAGCGATGGCGGCGCCACGACCACGCAGACGACCACGCTGGCGGTCACGGTCGCGAGCGACGCCGATGCGCCAGACCTGACGGTGTCGGGATCGAGCGGCACGGAAGACACGGCGATCGCGCTGACGATCGCGTCCGCGCTGACCGATTCGGATGGCTCGGAGAGTCTCGCCATCGTTGTTGCCGGCGTGCCGACCGGCGCCACGCTGTCGGCGGGTACGAATAACGGCGACGGAACCTGGACACTGGCGCCAGGCCAGCTGCCGGGTCTGACGATCACGCCGCCGGCCAACAGCGATGGTGATTTCACCCTGACGGTGATCTCGACAGCCACCGAGTCGAACGGTGGCGACACCATTTCCACAACCACCAGCCTCACCGTGTCGGTGGCGGCGGCGGTCGACGCACCCACGCTGAGCACCCATGCGGTATCGGGCACGGAAGACACGGCGATCGCGCTGACGATCGCGTCGACACTGACGGACACCGACGGATCGGAGAGCCTGTCGATCGTCATTTCGGGTGTGCCGAGCGGCGCGATCCTGTCGGCGGGCACGAATAATCATGATGGCACATGGACCCTGGCCTCGAACCAGCTCTCGGGCTTGACGGTCATACCGCCGACGAACAGCGATGCCGATTTCACCCTGACCGTCACGTCCACCACGACCGAAGCCGATGGCGGCGCGACGTCCGTCCAGACCTCGACATTTGGCGTGACGGTCGCGGCCGATGCCGATGCGCCCGATCTGACGGTTTCGGGATCGAACGGCGCGGAAGACACGGCGATCGCGCTGACGATCGCGTCGACACTGACGGACACCGATGGCTCGGAGACGCAGTCGATCGTGATCTCCGGCGTGCCCAGCGGTGCGGTGCTCTCCGCCGGCACCAATAACGGCGGTGGCGCCTGGACGCTGACGCCGGCGCAGCTTGCCGGCCTGACGATCACGCCACCGGCGAATTCGGATGTGGATTTCAATCTGACGATCGTCGCGACCTCGACGGATGGCGGCGATACGGCGAGCTCGACGTCGACGCTGGCCGTGACGGTCGCGGCGGATGCCGATGCACCGATCCTCGGCACGAGTGCGGCGTCAGGGACGGAAGACACGGCGATCGCGCTGACGATCGCGTCGACGCTGACGGACAGCGATGGCTCGGAGACGCAGTCGATCGTGATCTCCGGCGTGCCGAGCGGCGCGATCCTGTCGGCGGGCACGAATAATGGCGGTGGTTCCTGGACGCTGACGCCCGCGCAGCTCAG
>JANNTF010000013.1:0-3109 GCA_031403455.1 Alphaproteobacteria bacterium
GTCGGCGCGCCGGCTTCTTGCGTGCGCGCGCACCGAAAACGCGCCGGAAGATCGCGTCGACATGCTTGAGATGATAGCCGAGATCGAACAGGGCCGAGACCTGCTTGGGCTTGAGATGGCGCAGCACGATCGGATCGGCGAGTAGCCGATCCTTGAACGATCCGCCTTCGCGCCACGTCGCCATCGCCGTGGTTTGGACGATGCGATAGGCGTCTTCGCGGCTCGCCCCGGCTTGTGTCAAGGCGAGCAGGATGCGCTGCGAATGCACCAGCCCGCCTAGGGCATCCAGATTGCGCTGCATGGCGTCGGGATAGACCACGAGCTTCTCGATCATGCCGGCCGCGCGATGCAGCGCGAAGTCGAGCGCGATCGTCGCATCGGGGCCGATCACGCGCTCGACCGCCGAGTGCGAGATGTCGCGCTCGTGCCACAGCGCCACATTCTCCATCGCCGGCGCCGCCATGCCGCGCACCAGCCGCGCCAGCCCGGTGATGTTCTCGGACAGTACGGGATTGCGCTTGTGCGGCATCGCGGAGGACCCTTTCTGGCCGGGTGAGAAATACTCCTCCGCCTCGCGTACCTCCGACCGCTGCAGATGGCGGATTTCGATGGCGAGCCGCTCCAGCGACGAGGCGATGACCGCGAGAGTCGCGAAGAACATCGCGTGACGATCGCGCGGGATGATCTGCGTCGAGATCGGCTCCGGCCTCAATCCCATTTTCATGGCGACATGACGCTCCACGGCGGGATCCACATTCGCGAAGGTTCCGACCGCGCCCGAAATCGCGCAGGTCGCGATCTCGTCGCGCGCCGACAGGAGCCGGGCGCGTCCGCGCGCGAACTCGGCGTAGAATCCCGCGAGCTTGAGACCGAACGTGACGGGTTCGGCATGGATGCCGTGGCTGCGCCCGATCGTCGGTGTGAACTTGTGCTCGTGCGCGCGCGCCGCAAGCGCCGCGAGCAGCCGATCGAGGGCGACCAGCAGCAGATCCGATGCCTGCTTGAGCTGAACCGCCAACGTCGTGTCGAGAATGTCGGACGACGTCATGCCCTGGTGCACGAAGCGCGCGGCCGGACCGACATGTTCGGCGAGGTTGGTGAGAAACGCGATGACGTCGTGCTTGGTCTCGCGTTCGATCGCGTCGATGCGCGCGATCTCCCATTTTCCCTTCTTCCAGATCTCGCGCGCCGCGCTCTTGGGTATGACGCCGAGCGCGGCCTGCGCGTCGCACGCATGCGCCTCGATCTCGAACCAGATGCGAAAGCGATTCTCGGCTTCCCAGATGGCGGTCATCTCGGGACGGCTGTAACGGGGAATCACGGTCTGAAGCCTCGCGGCAAGCGGGAGAAGCCGGTCTTATCGAATGCAGCCCGCCCGCTCGCAAGAGCCAGTTTGGCGCGGGGTCTCAGGTCGGATGTGGATGATCGTGGTCGTCGTGATGATGCGCATGGCCATCCGTCCCGGCGAGTTCGGCGGCACGCGCGCTCAGCGCGGCTGGCGTCAGGATTCGTTTGGTCGCGAGGAGGGGCTCGAGAGCGGCGAGCCAATGGCGATAATACGTATCGCCCCGATCGGCATCGCCATGGCTCTGTGCATGTTTGATCTCCTCGGCGAGCGCCGCCGCCCATTCGGTCCACGTGAACACGCCCTGCGCATGCAGCCGGACCGCGAGGGCGAAAGCGTGCGCTTCCCATGGCTCACGAAAGACCGGGCCATCGGCGTCGCGCGGGATCGATGCGATCGTTGCGAAGTTCGCGGCGCTCACGGCGCTGGCTCCAGATAGCTCTCCCAGAGATCGACGAAAACGCTGTCGCGCGGTTCGGCGCTGTCACCCCAGAGTTCGCGCGCAGCGAAACGTACGGCATAGACATGCTGCGGATCTTCGCCGCGGCCGGTTGCATGGCTATCGGGAAAGATGAAAGCGCCATGCGCGGCATGGATGATTCCCGCGCGTCCACGGCAATAGCGCGGCGCGCGGGTGTGCGTGAGCGGGGTTTGAATGCGCACGCGCACGCGCTCGCCGATGTGAAAGCGCGGGCCGGTGGCGATGACGCGGTCGTAGGACGTGCCGCGCGCGAGGATTCGCGGGACGTCGGCGGGGCCGAGCGCCGGCTTGGCGTGGACAGGCTTGGGATGCAGCGCGCGCGCCGCCGCGATCTCGTCCGCTGCAAGGAACCCCTCCTCGCGCGCGAGCTGCTCCAGCGCCTTCATCCAAAGCTCGTAGTAGCTCGACGAGAGATAATCGACGGGATGGCGATTCTCGCGGGTGAAGCGCGAACGATCGATGTTCCAGCGGCCATGGGCGCCCATCGCGAGCGTCAGCGCAAAGACGCGGCGCTCCCACGCGGCATGGAAGATCGGCTCGTCCATCTCCGGCGCGATCGGCCCGAGTCCGTGCGTGCCGCCGAGATCATGACCGCCATTCATGGCGTGACGCCGGTCGGCGCGGCGATCCTCGCCACGCCGATCATCGAATCGCGCGAAACCAGCGCCGCGAGGCGCTCCTCGTCCCAACCCTCGGTGCCCGCGGGCCGCTCGGGCAGCACGAGGTCGCGCAGCTCGGCGGTCGAATCCCAGACTCGCAATTCGACATCCCTGGGCAGAGTCACGCCGAACTCGCCGAGCACGCCGCGCGGATCCATCACGGCACGCGATCGGTACGGCGCGGATTTGTACCAGACCGGCGGCAGGCCGAGCACGGGCCAGGGATAGCAGGAGCACAGGGTGCAGACGACGAGGTTGTGCAATTGGGGCGTATTCTCCACGACGCGCATGTGCTCGCCCTGGCGTCCGGCATAGCCGAGCGACACGATCGCGGCCGTTGCGTCACGCAACAGCCATTGCTTGTAGTCGGGTTCGCGCCAGGCCTTGGCCACGACGCGCGCGCCGTTGCGGGGGCCGACCTTGTGCTCATAGGTGTCGATCAGTACTTCGAGCGCAGCCGGATCGACCAATCCCTTTTCGGTCAGGATCGCCTCGAGCGCCTTGACGCGCCTGGCGATCGATTCGGACTCGTCTGACGATGGCGCTGCGCTCATGGTCGATCTCCTGGCGTCAAATCGAGCGGAGCATACGCCAGCCCCGCATCACATCAAGCCAAGCGCGCGC
>JANNTF010000014.1:0-4454 GCA_031403455.1 Alphaproteobacteria bacterium
TCATGGCCGCCGGCCTCGGCCAGCAGTTGCATCCTGCCACTGTCCTCCAGATAGGTGAGCCGTAGCAACGCCTCGCCGATCGTCGCGCCGATCACGAGGGGCCCATGATTCTCCATCATCAAGACGAAATCATCGCCGAGGAGCGCCGCCAGTCTTTCGCCTTCGGCCGGCGTCACCGCCGGTCCGTCGAAGCCGCGGTCATAGGCGATGCGCTGGTAGAACGACATCGCGGAGAGATAGCTCGGGCTCACCGTTCCGCCCTTGCGCATGCAGATCGCCGTGGCGTGGTGCATATGCGTGTGCAGCACCGCGACGGCCTGCGGCACCAGGCGATGGATCGGCGCATGAATCGAGAACGCCGTCAGCTCCACCGTATGACCATTGTCGGTGAGGATCTTGCCATCATGGGTCGCGACCACGAGATCGCTGACACGCGCCTCGGCCCAGAAATATCCTTCCGGATTGATCAGCATGAGGTCGTTGCGACCGGGCATCGCGACGGAGAAGTGATTGCACACGCCACTCTGGAACCCATGGCGCGCCGCCCAGCGCAGCGCGGCGGCGAGTTCGATCTTGGCCTGCTGCACAGCCGCGGCATCGGACGGAATGGTGGTCTTCATCGTCGCTCTGTCTCCACTGGGTCTGACGCCGATCCCATCAGGGCCGCGGCCAAGCTGCAAGACAGTTGATGAGATCAGGTCTCATGCATGCGCCGGCGCCGGCGTGCCCCGTCGACCCACGCGAGTCGACAATCTCCTTGCCACGCGTGGGTCGCCCGAGGATCGTGGTGACGATCACCCGCCACGCAAGCAGAGAGTTCCCGCCATGAGCATCATCGTCACCGTGCTGATCGGATTTGTCGTCGGACTCATCGCCCGCTTTCTGCTGCCCGGCAAGGATCCGCTCGGCATCGTCATGACGACCGTGATCGGCGTCGGTGGCGCGGTCGTCGCGAGTTTCGGTGGCCAGATGCTCGGCTGGTATCAGCAGGGCCAGACCGCCGGCTTCATCGCCTCCGTCTTCGGCGCCATCGCCGTGCTGGCGGTCTTGCGTTTCCTGCGGCGGGAGTGACGCACGCCGCCGCGTCATCACGTCGCCGCCATCGCCAGCCGCGCCAGCGCCGCCGCCGTCACCACGGGCTCGGCTGCGTGCAGGCGCACGGCCACGCCAGAACCGAGTTCGCGCCGCAGCCCCTCGAGCAGATGCGGCGCACCGCGCGCCACGCCGCCGGCGAGCGCGATGGGCAGCAGCCCGACACGATCGATCAACGCCTGACCGAGACGCGCGAGTTCGCCACCGGCGAGGGTGAGCAGCGCCGCCGCCTCGCCGTCGCCACGGCCGGCCGCCTCACCGACGATCCGCGCCAGTGACGCGACAGCCTGCCGCCCGCCGCCATAGACGAAGGCGCGGATGGCCGGCCACGCCGTGTCGCCCATCGCCGCCAGCACGGCGCGGTCGAGCGACGTCGCCTCGCGCTGCTCGTCGCGCCGCCGCACGAGCGCGCGCAGCGCCTGGCGCCCGATCCAGAATCCGCCACCGGCGTCGTCGATCAGGTAGCCATGCCCGCCAGCCCGCTCGATCGCCTGATCGGCGGCGAGATGGTAGGCGATCGATCCCGTGCCGGCATAGACGAGGATCCCATTGCCCGGTGCGAAGGCGCCGAGATAGGCGATGCGCATGTCATCGAGCACCGCCACGCGTTCGACCGGCACCGCGAAGATCTCCGCGAAGGCGAGTTGCAGCAATTGCGCGGGCTCGCTGTCGATGCTGAGGCCGGTGACGCCCGCAGCGACGAAATCCGCCTTGCCGTGCCGCGCGATGTCGGCGCCGAGCGCCGCGATGGCAGCGCTCGCCGCGGCCTGCGCTTCCGGTGTGAAGAGATGCCCGGTGATCGGCGCGCCACGGCCCTCCGCCAGGAGTTGGCCATCCCCGTGCTCGAGGCGCCAACGCGTGCTGGACGCTCCCGAATCAATGCCAAGCGCCAGGGTCATGTCGTCGGCACCACGGCCGCGAAGCGCCGCGTGATCTCGCGCGGGTTGGTGATGGCGGTTCCGACCACGACCGCGCGCGCGCCGATCGCGAAAGCCCGGGCGAGTTCGTCGGGCCGTGTGAATCGTCCCTCGGCAATCACGGGAACGGTCACGCACGCGACGAGCCGCGCGAGCAAGTCGAAATCCGGGCCGTCCAGTCGCTGCGAATCTTCCGTATAGCCGGACAGCGTGGTCGCCACGACGGCGCAGCCGAGCCGCACGGCCGCCTCGCCCTGCGCGAGCGTGGCGACGTCGGCCATGATCGGCAGCGCGAGCTCCTGCGTGATGCCGGCGATCAAGCGCGCCAGGGTTTCGCCATCGCGCGCGCGCGCCGTCGCGTCGATCGCGATCATGGTCGCGCCCGCGGCCGCGATCTCCCGCGCATCGGCGAGGCTTGGCGTGATCTCGACATCGAAGCCCACGCTCCTGCGCTTGGCGATGCCGATCACCGGCAATCCCGTCGCGGCCCGGATTGCCGCGACATCGGCGGGCCCATTGGCGCGGATCGCGATCGCGCCGCCCTGCGCGGCGGCACGCGCCATGGCGGTCATGTGGACGGCGCCATGCAGCGGATTATCGGCGCGCGCCTGACACGAGACGACGAGGCCGCGGCGCGCGAGAAACGCAAGGCTCACTTGATGGCCCCTTGTGTCAACCCTTGGATGAACTGCTTCGACAGCACGATGTAGACGAGCGTGATCGGCAGCGACGCCAGCGCGAGGCCCGCGAACAGGACGCCCCAATCGGTGTTGTACTCGCCCATGAAGATCGTCAATCCCTGCGGCAGCGTCTTGGCGCCATCGCTCTGGATGAAGACCAGCGGGAAGAAGAAATCGTTCCAGATCGGCACGGCCGCGTGGATCCCCGCGATCACCAGCGCCGGCCGCGTCAACGGCAGCATGATGCTCCACAGGATTCGCGCTTCCGTCGCGCCATCGATGCGCGCGGATTGCTCGAGTTCGCCCGGTAGGCTGCGCAAGAACCCGGTGAGGATGAACACGGTCGCCGGCAGCCCCATGGCGGCATAGACCAGCACGAGCCCGGCGCGACTATCGATCAGGCCGAGCGTCTTGAGCTGGATGAACAACGGGATGATCGCGAGTTTCAGCGGCACCATCAGGCCGGCCAGGAAGAACAGGTAGATCGCCTCATTGCCGCGGAAGCGATACCGCGCGATCGCATAGGCGGCCATCGTGCCGAGCACGAGGATCACCGTCACGGCGGAGATCGTGATCAGCGCGGAGTTGAGGAGATAGCGCGAGAAATTCGTCTCCGCCCAGATCGTCGTGAGATTGGCCAACGACCAGCTCTGCGGCAACGCGAAGGGCGTCGCGTAGATCTCCGCCGTACTCTTGAACGCCGACAGGAACATCAGCGCGATCGGATAGAGCATGACAAGCGCATTGCCGAGCAGCACGAGCTGGATGAGGCCGTTCTTGAATCCGTCGCCGCGGGTCGACGGCCACATGCTCAGACCTCGATCTCGCGCCGGCGCAGCACGCGCGTCCACCACGTCGCCACGACGATGATGAAGGCGAACATCAGCACCGCCAGCGCGCTGCCGCGACCGAAATCCTGCAAGCCCGAGGTCACGTTGCCGAACGCCGTGCGATAGAAGTAGAGGCCGAGCACATCGGTGGCGCCGCCGGGCGAGCCGTCGAGCCCGGTCATCACATAGGGCAGCTCGAACCAGTTGAACGAGCCGATGAACATCAACACCACGGCGATCGTCGTGGCCGGCGCCACCAGCGGCCAGATCACGCGGTGCATCAGCGTCAGATCGCCGGCGCCGTCGAGCCGTGCCGCCTCGATGATCTCGCGCGGAATGCGCTGCATCGCGGCGAGGAACACCAGCGTGGGAAAGCCGATCCAGTGCCAGGCATTCACGACGATCAGACTCCCGAGCGCGGTCGTGGGCTGGCCGAGCCAGGGTTGCGCCCAGCTGGCGAGGTCGAGAGCCACCAGCGCCTGGTTGACCAGTCCGAAGATCGGGTTGAGCAGCAGCTTCCACAGGAACCCGACGATCACCGTCGACAGGATCACCGGCAGGAACACGGCGACCTGATGGAAGCGATGGCCCGGCAATCCCTTCAGCAAGGCGAAGGCGATCAGATAGGCGAGCCCGTTCTGCACCACCATCAGGCCGCAGAACACGATCAGATTGTGACCGAACGCGCGATAGGTCCAGGTGCTGAAGGGCTCCTGGAACAGCACGAGGCGGAAATTCTCGAGCCCCGCGAACCCGCCACGCGCCAACCCGTTCCATTCGTAGAAGCTGTAACTCAGCGCCGAGGCGAGCGGATAGACGACGAACACCGTCATCAACGCGAGCGGCGGCGCGAGGAGGAAGCCCAACCAGAGTCGCAAACGCCAGGACATGAATGGGTCGTCGCGCCTCACCCTGCCGCGAGCGGCAAGGTGAGG
>JANNTF010000015.1:0-5909 GCA_031403455.1 Alphaproteobacteria bacterium
GAGGGTTGGGGTGGGGGGACCCCGGGCGCAGCACTTTGCCCATCACGGCCGCCATTTCAGGAAATTGGCGAGCAACCGCAGCCCCGCGCTCTGGCTCTTCTCCGGGTGGAATTGCGTGCCCGCGATATTCGCACGCGCGACGATGGCGGTGACGTCGCCGCCATACTCGGCGGTCGCGATCACGTCGCCGGGCGTGCGTGTCACGACGTGATAGGAATGCACGAAATAGGCGTGCGCCGACGGCGCGATGCCTTGGAGCAGCGGATGCGCGCTGCGCAAGACCAGATCATTCCAGCCCATATGCGGAATCTTGAGCGTAGCGTCGGAAGGGGCGAGTCGCACGCAATCGCCGGGAATCCAATCCAGCCCAGGCGTGATGCCGTGCTCGGTGCCGCGCGTCGCCAGCAGCTGCATGCCGACGCAGATGCCGAGGAACGGCCGCCCGTCCTCGCGCACCGCCCGGGTCAGCGCATCGGTCATGCCGGGCAGCGCATCCAGGCCGCGCTTGCAATCGGCATAGGCCCCGTCACCGGGCAGGACGATATGCGTCGCCGCGGCGAGATCCGCGGCCGCGTCGCTCACCACGACGCGGCAGGCGACGCCGAGTTCACGTGCGGCATATTCGAAAGCCTTCGCCGCGGATCGGAGATTGCCCGAGCCGAAATCGATGATCGTGACCTGCATCGGGAGTCAGGTCGCCTGGTACGGGCGTTCGTGCGCCTGGCGCTCGAAGAAGCGATGCTCGGCAAGCTCGACGGCAGGCGCCGCCACGACTCCGGCGTCGAGGTAGCCCTGCCGCTTGAGGGCCGCACGGCGCCAGTCATTCGCCTCGAAGCCGATCCAAACGCTGAGCGCCAGGGCGAGCGCCTCGCTGACTATCGGATCGAGATCGAGCACGTCGTCGATGGCCGCAAGCCCGACGATCGCGGCCGTCAGGCCCAGCGCCGCCACCCACATGCGGTGCGCGAGGGCCCAGAAGATCGAGAAGAAGAACGCCGCCCAGCTGAAGCCTTCGCGCACGAACACCGCATCGCGATCCGGCGCCGCCGACCAGGCGCGCAGGTGGACCGTGAAGAGCTTCAGCCTGGCCATGACAGCCGCCTCATGCGCTCAGCGTGCCCTTGGTCGAGGGCACGGCATCGGCCTTGCGTGGATCGATGGCGACCGCGGCGCGCAGACTGCGCGCCAGGCCCTTGAAACAGCTCTCCACAATGTGGTGGTTGTTCTCGCCGTAGAGATTCTCGACATGCAGGGTCAGGCCGGCCGATTGCGCGAAGGCCTGAAACCATTCCTTGAACAGCTCGGTGTCCATCTCGCCGAGCTTGGGTCGCGAGAAATTCACCTTCCATACGAGATACGGACGGTTCGAGGCGTCGAGCGCGACCCGAGTCAGCGTCTCGTCCATCGGGATCAGCGCGTCGCCGTAGCGCTGGATGCCGATCCGTTCGCCCAGCGCCTCGCCGATCGCCTCGCCGATCGCGTAGCCGGAATCCTCGGTCGTGTGGTGATAGTCGATATGCAGATCGCCCTCGGCGCGCAGCGTGAGGTCGATCAGGCTGTGGCGCGAGAGCTGTTCGAGCATGTGATCGAGGAACCCGATCCCGGTCTTGACGTCATAGACGCCCGACCCGTCGAGATTGACCGCAGCGGTGATCCTGGTTTCCCGCGTGGCGCGCGAGACCGAGGCCTTGCGTGCCGGCAGGTGAAGCATGGCGGGCTGGAGGAGCTTGGACATGGCCAGGTGTTTCTAACAGACACCCCAAACAGGTGCTACCCGGTCCACCGCCCCGAACCGAACCGGCTCGGCGCCGGGTCCCGGCGATGCCAAAGGTCCGCTCACGCGCTGAGCTATTTCTCGGTAAGATCGGTGACGGTTTCCCATCCTGTCGGCAAGGGCGCTGACGCCAGCGCCGCGATCCGCGCGCGGAGTTTGACGGCGGGTGGATCGTCCGATGCCGCATCGAGAATCTTGAGCGCCGCCATCAAGTCACGCGCACGCATCGCCGCGAGCGCGTCGGCATAGCGCTGCGCCGCGATGGTCCGGCCAGCGTCGAGTCCGGCCTGGGTGCCGAGCAGCTCGAACAGCGACGTCGGCGCCGACCGCCCGACGACTCGCACGCGATCGATCTCCCGCCAGGCCAGCTGCGCCCCGGTCGCCCGCGCCGCGTCGACCGTCGCCTGCGGCGCCAGGATGCGCGTCGCGAAAAACTTGTTCGCGCCTTCGAGCCGCGCGGCGAGATTCACCGTATCGCCCATCACGGTGTAGTTGAAACGCCGCTTGCCACCGATGTTGCCCACCAACGCCGGCCCGCTGGCGAGGCCGATGCGCTGAACGAGCTGGCCGCCGCCGAATGCGCCCTGAGCGTTGAGCTCGGCCAGTCGCTGCGTGGACGCGATCGCCGCTTCGGCGGCGTGGCGTGCATGTGCTGGATCATCGAGCGGCGCGCCGAAGATCGCGACGATCGCATCACCGATATACTTGTCGACGATGCCGCCGTGACTCTCGATCACGTCCGTCATCGCGTGGAGATAGAGATTCATGAGCGCGACGAGCTGCGCCGGCGGCATGCCTTCGGCGGTACGCGTGAAGCCGGCAAGATCGGAGAACATCACGCTCACCTCGCGCGTCTCGCCGCCCAACTCCGGCAGCCGGCCCGAGCGGGCGAGACGCTCGGCCACAGTGCGCGGCAGATAGAGAGAGAGGCTCCGCAGCAGATGCCGGCGATCACGATCCGACACCGTGACGCGATAACCCTGAACCAGCGCGAGCACGAGACCGGCGGCGAGGATCGGCTCGACGAGCGGCAGCACGAAACCAAACATGAAGCTCGCTGTCGCAACGGCGACCCAGGCGGCAGCGCCGATCAGGACCGCCATCGCCGCAAGCATGGCCGTGAGCGCGAATCCGATCGCCGCGGCGGCGAGCGCGGCACCGGCGATCAGGGCGAGCTGCACGCTCCAGGCGCTCGGGCGGAGCCAGTCGCCGCGGATCAGATTGTTGATCGCCGTGGCGTGAACATAGACGCCGGGGATCGAATCGCGCCGCAGATCGTCGCGCACGAGGTCATGACGCTGCGGCAGCACGCAGCGCGCGTCGAAGCCCGCGTCGTCACGCCCGGTCACGAAACGGCGCGACGTGAGCTTGCGATCTTCGACATCGACGACCGTACCGAGCAGGACAATCTTGTCCGCGAAATGCGCGCGCAGGAAATCGATCTTGCCTTCCGAGACGCAGCGCACGATGTCGGCCAGCGAGAAGCTCGGCACGTCACCGCCGCGGCCGTCGAAATTGAGCAGCATCGCATTGTCCTGTGAGCCGGGGATCGTTCGCCCGCCAAGGCTCACGCCAGCGGACGCCGAGATCACGGGCTGCACGCCGAGCGCGCGCGACGCGGCTTCCAACGCCAGCGAGGCTTCACGCCGCATCGTGCCGCCACCCGAGTCACTGTCGAAGTGCAGCGGCAAGCGTCGGATCACCTCGTCCGGATCGGTGAGGAAATTGACCGCACGGATGTTGCGCTCCGCATGCACGGTCATGACTGTGGTGGTGTCTGTGCTCATTCGTTCTCCTCCGATATTGAACCGTCCCTGCGGGGACGCAGCCGACTCACGGCGAGCGAATCGATACTGACCAGATACAGCTGGCCGATGAGGGCCTCGGCGATCGTTTCCCAGGCTCTCGCAAACCGTCGTCTTACAGCGCGCATACTCCGTGCTGCTGCTCGGGCTGCATCTCGATCGCCTTGCCCGGACACTCCTCGGCGCAGATCCCGCAACCCTTGCAGTACGTGAGGTCGATCTGCGGCGGCACGCCCTGCGAGATGCAGGCATCGGGACAGTACGACCAGCACAACTGACAGTTGAGCTTGCCCTGCTTGACCGCGAGACACGCCTCGGTGAGCATGACCGGCCGCTTCGAGCGCCAGTCGCCGGTGTTGCCGGCCTCGCCCTTTGCGGGCGCCGACATCGAGATCTGGGCTGCGTCGCTTGTCTTGGTCATGAGCTGACACCTTCCGTGCACTGGTAGGCGATTCGCGCGGCCTCGACGTTCTTGGCTGCGGGTCCTGGCGCAAACATGTGCGCGATCGCGGCCTCGACGGCCTCCATCGTCACGAGCCCGGTCGCTTTCGCGACACTGCCGAGAATGGCCGCGCTCACGATGGGGCTGCCCCCGACGATGACGCCGGCCGCCTCAGCGGCGCCGGTTACGTCCGTGGCCACGACGTGCACATCAGCGGTGATGCCGAGTTCTGCAACGGAGCGTGGGGTGTTCACGATCAGGGTCGCACCCGGCTTCATGCCCGCGGTCGCTCCGCCAACGGCAAGCAGCGACTCATCAAGGACGATAGCGAGGTCGGGGTTCGTGACCTGGGAGTAGACGCGTATGGGCTCCTCGGCGAGGCGGGTGGATGCGGTGACTGGGGCGCCGCGGCGCTCAGCGCCGAACGATGGCGCGCTTGTGACACCGAGCCAGCCGCTGTCGTAGGCCGCGCTGGCGAGCAGCTTGGCTGAGGTAACAGCACCCTGGCCTCCTCGGCCATGCCATCTGATCTCATGCATGCGGTGATCCTCCCAGGCGAGTAAGCACAGGGGTGCTGGCGAACACCTTCACGTCCACAAGGCCCAAGGCCTCGGCTGCCATGTCACGCAGTTTGTACTTCTGTATCTTTCCCGACGCGGTCTGCGGGTATTCCCCGACGAAGAACACGTACTTGGGCGCTTTGTAGCGTGCCATGCGTGCGCGGCAGAACTCCTGCACATCGCCCTCGGTGATGTCGGAGCCGGCGAAGCGCACGATGAACGCACCCACGACCTCGCCGTACTTCGCGTCCGGAACCCCGACGACCTGCACGTCCTTGACTCCAGGCATCGTGTAGAGGAACTCCTCGATCTCGCGCGGGTAGATGTTCTCGCCTCCGCGGATGATCATGTCCTTGATGCGCCCGGTGATCCGGTAGTAACCGCCCTCATCGACCGTGCCCAGGTCGCCCGAGTGCAGGTAACCGTCCTTGTCGATGGCCGCGGCGGTCGCCTCGGGCATGTTGTAGTAGCCCTTCATCACGTTGTAGCCACGGCAGCACAGCTCACCCGGCACGCCCGGCGGGCAGTCCTCACCGGTCTCGGGGTCGATGACTCGCACCTCGACCTGGTCGTGCTTGCGCCCGACGGTCTCGCACTTGCGCTCGAGTGTGTCGTCGGTGGTGGTCTGAGTGAATACCGGTGAGGTCTCCGTCAGGCCGTACGCAATCGTCATCTCGCTCGCGTGCATGCGATCTATGACCTGCCGCATCGTCTCGATCGGACACGGCGAGCCGGCCATGATGCCGGTGCGCATCGACGTGAGATCGAACAGGTCGAACATGGGGTGGTCGAGCTCGGCGATGAACATCGTCGGCACGCCGTAGAGCGCCGTCGCGCGCTCCTTCTGGATCGCCGCGAGCACCAGCAGTGGGTCGAACTGCTCGACGCCCACGATAGTCGCGCCGTGCGTGAGCACCGCGAGCACGCCCAGCACGATGCCAAAGCAGTGGAAGTACGGCACCGGCAGGCACACGCGGTCCTCGGAAGTGAAGTCCTGTCGCTCACCGATGTAGAACGCGTTATTCAGGATGTTGGTGTTGGTGAGCATGACGCCCTTGGGAAAGCCCGTCGTGCCCGACGTGTACTGCATGTTGATGGTGTCGTCAGCCGACTGGCCCGCGCGCGCGTCGGCGTACAGCTCATCGCCCGCGTGCTCGCCGAGTAGCAGCAGCTCCGGCATCGCATAGAACCCGCGGTGCTTCTCCGGGCCCATGTAGATGAGCGATTTCAGCATCGGGAACTCCGCCGAGGAAAGGCGTCCGCGCTCATGGGTCATCGTCTCGGGGATGAGGCCCCGCACGATCTCCACGTAGTTCACGTCCCGGAAC
>JANNTF010000016.1:0-1956 GCA_031403455.1 Alphaproteobacteria bacterium
CATGGGCGAGGATGGCCTGCGCGTCACCGGCATCGGGCAGGCGATTGGGTGTGCGGCGATGCGGCACATGACGGCCGAACAGATAGGGCGGGGCCAGCATGCCGGTGATGCGGCCAGCAGCGGCGCCGTGCCAGCGCGTCAGCACGTCGATGCTGACGCGCCGCGCGTCCTCGGCGGTGAAGCGCCGCATGCGCAGCTCGCCGTCGGCAAGATGCGTCCCGGCGAAGGGCTCGGGCAGGTGCGGAAAGACCGGATCCGGCGGACCGATACCAAGCACGAGGCGCAGCCCGGCCTCGGCATAGGCCTGCGCGGTCGCATCGGCGAAGGCCGGATCGTCGGCGCGCGCCGGGGTCGCTCCGACGATCGACTGGCCGGTCGTCACGCCGGCCTTCAGCCGCTCCAGCGCGGCGAGGTCGCCGTCGGCGCGCCACCAGGCGGGCGTCGTCGCCGTCCAATAGAGATGCGCAGGCCAGCCGGCTTGCGGATGGAACAGGCCGCGGATCATGCCGTGCCCGGCATGCGCGTAGGCGTCGACGAGGCCAGGCAGCACGGCGCAGCCGCGCGCGTCGAGCGTCTCGCGGGCGAGAAAACGCGCTGCGATCTCCGGGCGTGGACCGACCGCGACAATCCGCCCGGAGTCGATCGCGACGGCGCCGTCGGGGATCGCCGCGACGCCGCGCACGCAGGTGAGGACGTGACCGCCGCTGACGATGCAGTCGATCGGGCGGCGGTCGCTCATCACGAGGCGGCGGCGATCGAGGCGCGAAGCGCGTCGGTGACGATGGCGATCTGCGCGTCGTCGAGATGCGGCCCGATCGGCAGGCCAAGCAAGCGATCGCTCGAGCGCTCGGCCACGGGAAACGCGCCGCGCGCGCAGCCCTTCCACGCATAGACGGGCTTCAGATGAAGAGGCGGCGCGTAGGAGAGCGCGGTTGCGATGCCGCGCGCGGTCATCCCCTCGCGCACGCGATCGCGCGCGTCGGCATGGATGACGTAGTTGCGGTAGGCGTGGCGGGCGTCCGGCGCCTCCACCGGGATCTCCGCGATGGCGTCGAGCGCCTGAGCATAGAGCGCGGCTTGGCGGCGTCGGACGGCGATGCTGTCTGGCACGTCGGCGAGCTTCACGCTCAGCACCGCCGCCTGGATCTCGTCCATGCGCTCGTTGAGGCCCTCGGTCTCGTGGTGCAGCGGCGGCGGCGTGGCACCGATGGCGCGATGCCGTGAGCGATCCTGGCCATAGGCCGCGATCTTGCGCATGCGCTCGGCGAGCGCCGCGTCCTCCGTCACGCAAGCACCGCCCGAGCCGATCGAGCCGAGATGCTTGGTGGGCGCGAAGCTGAAGCACGTGACGTGAGCGAGCGTGCCGATCGGGCGTCCAGCCAGCGTCGCGCCGAGCGCGAGGCAGGCGTCCTCGACGAGGGCAAGACCTTTGGCGTCGGCGAGCGCGCGCAGCTCGACGAGCGCGGCGGGGTGGCCATAGAGGTCGACGGGAAGGATCGCCCGTGTGCGTGGCGTGATCGCGGCGCGCGCGGCGTCGACATTCATGCATAGCGAACCGGGCGCGACATCGACCCAAACGCTCGTCGCCCCGACATGATGGATCGCCGACACCGTGCCGATATCGCTGTTGGGAACCGTGATCACCTCGTCGCCGCGGCCGATGCCGAGTGCGAGCAGCGCGATTTTCAGCGCCGCCGTGCCGGAATTCGTCGTCACCGCGTGAGCCGCGCCGAGGAACGCCGCGAACGCGCTCTCGAAGCTCGGCACCTCGTCCCCCCAGTCGAGCCGGCCGCTGTCGAGCACTCGCGCGATCGCGGCGTCGATCTCCGCCTTGCGCCGCCGGTAGATCCTGGCGTGGTCGTAGAAGGGGACGCGCATCAGCGTCGCGCGACCGGCACGTAGGCGATCACCTCGACCTCGACCTTCACTTCGGGCGAGCCGAGTCCGGCGATGATG
>JANNTF010000017.1:0-2399 GCA_031403455.1 Alphaproteobacteria bacterium
CGAGATGTCGCCTGGATCCTCGAGCGGCGTCGCGGCCATCAAGGCGTCGAGCGGCTCGAGCTGGCGCAGCAGCCGCGGCGCGATCGCGGTGTTGACCGCGTAGGCGAGATCGATGCTGGTCTCGCCGAGACTGAGCTCGCGATAGAGCCGCTCGTGGATCGGGGTGACGTCGAGCGTGAACCAGGAGATCCGGCGATTGCTGCGCTGACTCCACTCCGCGGTCACGTCGCCGCCCGGACGATTGGCGTCGGTCGCGACCTGCTGATGGACCCGATGACAGAGGATCTGAAAACTCTCCGGGGTCTGGGCCTTGGCGACAAGCGGCGGCGCGCCGGCCACCGCGAGCCCGGTCGCAGCCGTGCCGGCCAGAAATCCGCGACGACGAATGGAGCTTCCCCAACGAGCCATGTGTTCCCCCCGAGCGGTCAATCCTGCCGCATCCGGTGCGATCCTAGTGTCCGAGGGCAGGCTTGTGAATTCCGGGATCGCAGAATCGTGCGGTCGGGCCGCGTGGGCGGGCCGGTAGGTTCGTCAGCCGACGAGCCGGAACAGCGCGCCGAGTGTGATCGTCAGGTGAGCGACGAATAGACCGATGACCCAGCGGATGGTTTCGTTCTTGGACGCCAACACCTCGGTCCGTACCGAGGCGAGTTCGACGCGGATTGCGGCGAATTGGGTTTGCGCCCATGCACGCAATTCGCCCAGATCAGTCTTCAGATCCGACTTGGTCGCGAGTTCTGACGTCATGACCTCGGACAGCGCCTCCGCAAAGCCGGCCGCCTGAGGCGGCGACATGCCAGCAGCTTCCATCCGCTGAGCGAGCTTCAAGGTATCAAACACCGGGAGTGCCATCACGAGAATAGTTAACGGTGGTCGTGCTCGGGCGCGATGGCGCGGAAGGGTTAACGCCTGCGCCGAGCGGACTACGCCGAGCACGCCGCGACGTAGAGCTGCTCTTACCCCACGCGATGTTCGCGTGCGGCTTCGGTGAGGAAGTCCCAGGCGTACGCGGCGAAGGAGCGGCGGAGTTCGAGGCGGAAGAGTTCGGGGCCGCGGCGCCAGAGGGTGAGTTCGGCTTTGGCGAGCAGCGTGCGGGTGCACATGCCCACGGGGAAAGTCGCGAGGTCGAGATCGAGCGGGCAGCCGGCGGCGAGCAGATCCACGGCGCGCGGGCCGCTCAGGTTCAGGCCGATCTGGCGATGGCTGATGTCGACGAGGGAATGCGGTGTGTCGCCGCGTGCCGGCGCCTCGCCGTCTGCGGCGAGCAACAGCCACTCGTCGGGGCCGAGCCACAGCGCGGCGCGCGCGCCCGCCTCGATGGCGCGACAAGGTTCCTGCGGCAATGCGACGCCGAAAGCCGCGCTCATCTCGGCGACGGCCTCCGATCCGCCACGGAAGCTGAAGCGTGTCGTCTTCGCGCAGGCCTCGAGCATGAGCTTGTCCGCAATGACGAGGCGTGCCGGGCGCGCATCAGCCATCGAGGCGCGCTCCTTGCGGATCGAGGAAGACCGGGCTCACGAGCGTCACCGCGATGTCGCCATCCGGCATCGGCACGTGCAGCGTCTCGCCGATGCGCGCACGACCATCCCCGACCAGGGCGAGCGCGATCGAGCGATCGAGCGCCGGGCTCCAATAGGAGGAGGTGACATGGCCGAGCGCCTTGGTGCCCGGCGTCGGCGCGGCATGCGCCGTGATCTGCGCGCCCTCGTCGAGCATGTGCTTGGGATCCCGCGTCAGCAACCCGACCAGCTGCTTGCGGCCCTTCGCCACCATGTCCGGCCGGGCGAGTGAACGCTTGCCGACGAAATCCGGCTTCGCCTTGCCGATCGCCCAGGCGAGTCCGAGATCGTCGGGGATCACGGTGCCGTCGGTTTCCTGCCCGACGATCAGATATCCCTTCTCGGCACGCAGCACATGCATCGCCTCCGTGCCATAGGCCGCCGCGTCGTGGCGCCGTGCTTGCTCCCAGATCGCATCCCACACCGCTTGGCCATGATCGCTGGCCACGTTGATCTCGAAACCAAGCTCGCCGGTGAAGCTGACGCGGAACAGCCGAGTCGCGAAGCCGGCGATGCGGCCCTCGCGCAGGCTCATATGCGGGAAAGCGGCGCGCGTGAGATCGATGCCCTCGACGAGGGGCGCCAGGATCTCCCGCGATTTCGGGCCCTGCACCGCGATCACCGCGAATTGCTCGGTGGTCGAAGTCAGCCAGACGCGCAGCTCCGGGAATTCCGTCTGGAGATAATCCTCCATCAGCGACAGCACGCGCGCCGCGCCGCCGGTCGTGGTCGTCACGTGGAAACGATCGGGCGCGATGCGGCCGACGACGCCGTCATCGATCACGAATCCCGCCTCGTTGAGCAGGATGGCGTAGCGGCAGCGGCCGGGCTCGAGCTTCG
>JANNTF010000018.1:0-6615 GCA_031403455.1 Alphaproteobacteria bacterium
TCCACCGCCGGCGAGGATTTCTCCTTCATGCTGGAGAAGGTCCCCGGCGCCTATGTCTGGGTCGGCATCGGACCGGGCGAAGAAGGCTGCCTGCATCACAATCCGCGCTACGACTTCAACGACAATGCGTTGCCCGTCGGCGCGGCGTTCTGGGTAAGCCTTGTGGAAGCCGAATTGCCGGCGCGCGAGGGCTGAGGACATGAATGAGGACGACGTCATCGTCGAACGCGACACGATGGTCGCGATGCGCGACGGCATCCGCCTCGCGACCGACATCCATCGGCCGGCCCGCAATGGCGTGAGCCTGCCGGGCCCGTTTCCGGTGATCATGGAGCGCACGCCCTATGGCAAGGCGGAGATCAGCCGCAGCGAGGTCACGCGCGACGATCCCCAACCGCACAAACGCGACGAGGTCGCCGCCGCCTTCGTGCGCCGTGGTTATGTCGTCGTTCACCAGGATTGCCGCGGCCGCTTCGGCTCCGAGGGCGTGTTCACGAAATATCTCGACGACGGCAAGGACGGCTACGACAGCTGTGCGTGGATCATGCGTCAGCCCTGGTGCAACGGACGTATCGGCACGATGGGGCTGTCCTATGCGGCGCACACGCAAGGCGCCCTGGGGTGCCTCGATCCGCCAGGACTGGCGGCGCAGATTCTCGACTCGGGCGGCTTCTCCGATGCCTACCAGGGCGGGATCCGGCAAGGCGGCGCATTCGAGCTCAAGCAGGCGACCTGGGCCTGGAAGCAGGCGCTGACGGCCGCGGCGGATGATCCGGTAACGAAAGCCGCGCTGCAGCGCGAGGACATCCGCGACTGGTTCGCGCGCATGCCCTGGGCGCCGGGACGCTCACCCGTTTCCGCGTCACCGGACTACGAGGCCTATCTGTTCGAACAATGGAGCCGGGGTCGCTTCGATGCGTACTGGAAGCAGCTCGGTATCTACGCGAAGGGCTGGCATTCCACCTACGCCAACGTGCCGATGGTGCACATGTCGAGCTGGTACGACCCCTATCCGCGCACGGCGACGGAGAATTATCTCGGCCTCAAGCAGCACGGCAAAGGCCCGCTGCAACTGATCCTCGGACCATGGACCCATGGCGATCGTTCCGTAACCTTCGCCGGTGACGTCGATTTCGGCGTGCAGGCGACGATCGACGGGACGCTCGCGCCGGATTGGCGCGAGTTCCGATTGCGCTGGTTCGATCATTGGCTGAAGGGAATCGACAACGGCGTCGACCGCGAGCCGACGGCGCGGATCTTCCTGATGGGGGGAGGATCGGGTCGGCGCAATCCGGCCGGCCGGCTCGATCATGGCGGCGCTTGGATCACGGCCAGCGACTGGCCGCTGCCACGGACCGACTCGACCCCGTGGTATCTGCATGCGGGCGGCGCGCTCTCGGCGCAGCGCCCGACCGGCGATGCGGCCGCGTTGAGCTATGTTCATGATCCGCGCAATCCCGTGCCGAGCATCGGCGGCACGATCACATCGGGCGAACCGGTGATGATCGGCGGCGCCTTCGATCAGGTCGAAGGGCCGCGCTTCTTCGGGAGCAAGCCGCCGTTTCGGCCGCTGCGCGATCGCGCGGATGTGCTCGCCTTCGAGAGCGCGCCGTTGACGAAGCCGCTCGCGATCATCGGGCCGATCCTGGTCGAGCTGTGGATCGCCAGCGACGCGCCCGATACCGACTTCACCGCGAAGCTCATCGACGTCTACCCGCCGAGCGCCGACTACCCCGACGGCTTCGCGATGAATCTCACCGACGGCATCCTGCGCTGTCGCTACCGCGATTCCTGGGAGGAGCCGCGCGCGCTGGAGCCGGGACGCCCGACACGCATCACGATCGCCTGCTTTCCGACGGCCAATCTGTTCATGCCCGGCCATCGGCTCCGGCTCGACATCGCGTCGAGCAACTACCCGCATTTCGATCTCAATCCGAACAGCTTCGAGCCCGAGGGATTGTGGACGACGATGCGCGCGGCGACCAACCGTGTGTTCATCGACGCGACGCGACCGTCGCATGTGGTGCTGCCGATCGTGGCGCTCTGAAACGAGAACGGCCGGCAGCGGCGATCCCTGAGGGGGAAGCCGGCTGCCGGCCGCCGTGAGGACGACAATACGGCCTAGTTGCCCAGACCGTAGCCGACGCCATGGATAAAGGCATCGCGGTCGCGAATGTCGTCCTCAAGCTCCGTGAGAGCGGTGTCGTAGAGATCACGCACGGAAACCATGCCGACGACGCGATCGTGATCGACGACCGGCAGATGCCGGTAGCCCGCCGAACGCATCATCGAGAGAGCCTGGTGCGCCGTGTCGTCGGGGGCGAGCGTGTCCGGGTCGGGCGTCATGACCGACGACACCAGCGTGGTGTCGGGATCCAGACCGACGGCGACGACTTTCGTCGCGAGGTCGCGCTCGGTGAAGATGCCGACGAGGCGGTCCTTGTCGATCACCATGAGCGCCGAGATGCGACGTCGCGCCATCGCTTGCGCAGCTTCGCGAACAGTTGCGCTCGGGGAAGCGAAGCTGAGTTCCTGACCGTGCACGACATCGGGAATGATCTTGCGTTGCATGAGGCCTCCTTCGCAGTAAAGCGTTCGAGTGAACGATGCTTGCGTCCGGAGATGGCGCCGACGGCCCACGCGATTGGACCGCTGCATCTCCCGTCCTTTGGCCAACTACACGCGAACGTAGCGGAGAATGCCGCTGTTGAGTCCTGTCAAACGCTGGCGTCGCCAAGTTTTTCGCCCGCTGCACTGCGGGAGAGTTCGGCTGGCGCGAACCGACTGATTCGCAACAAGACGATCTGGTTCCTCTTGCGCCGCAACACTTCGTACCGCAGGCCGTGGAAGACGAAAGCCTGGCCGATCTCGGGAATGACGCGCGATTCGTGCATGACGAGCCCGGCGATGGTGGCGGCCGGCGTATCCGGCAGCTTCCAGTCGAATTCACGATTGAGGTCGCGGATGGTGACCGTGCCATCGATCAGCCAGCTGCCATCGCTCTGCAGCCGCACACCGGGAACCTGGAACTCATGGCGCTCAGCGATGTCGCCGACGATCTCCTCGAGAATGTCCTCGAGCGTCACGATCCCGAGCAAGGCGCCATACTCGTCGACGACGACGGCGAAATGCTCGCGACGACGCCGGAACGCCTGCAACTGGTCGAGCAGCGAGGTCGTGTCGGGAATGAACCAGGGCCGCGTGGCGATGCGGGTGAGCACGATCTGGTCCGGCCGACCGCCGGCTGCGCGCAGCGCCTGCAGCAGCGACTTCGCATGCAGCACGCCGACGATGTTCTCATGACTGCCGCGATAGAGCGGAATGCGCGTATGCGCGCTCGACAATGCCTGCTCGAGAACGAGCGCCGGGTCCTGCTCGATGTCGAGCGCGACGACCTGGTTGCGATGAACCATGATCTGATCCACCGTCACGTTGCCGAGATCGAGGATCGAGCGCAGCATCGCGCGTTCCTGTTTCACCGACGCGTCGGGCGCGGCATGCAGCTCGATCGCGCCGCGCAGCTCGTCGGCCGCGCGCTCGCCTTTCTCCTCCGCGCCGGGGGCCTCGCCGCCGCCGAACAGCCCGAGCACGCCGCCAACCACCCACTGCACCGCGCGCGACATCGGACGCAGCGCACGCAGGCTGATACTGACGGCGGGCTCTATGGTCAGGATCACGCGATCGGCGTTCGCCAGCCCGACCGTCTTCGGCAGCACCTCGCCGAACACCACGACGAGCAGCGTCATCGCGATGGCGGCATACGCGACGCCGGCATCCCCGAACATGTCGATCAGCCAGCCCGTGGCCAGCGCCGACGCGGCCATGTTGACCACGTTGTTGCCGAGCAGGATCGCGGAGAGCGCTTCCTCCTGGCGATCGCGCAGCGCCAGCACGCGCACGGCGTTCGCATTGCCGTCCCCCGCCAGCGCGGTCAGACGCGGCCGGGACGAACTCGTGAGCGCCGTCTCCGCGATCGAGAAGAACGCCGAGACGCCGAGCAGCATCACGATGATCGCCGTCGCCAGCGGCCAGGGCATGCTGAGATCGAAACTCGAATCCATGTGGCGTGATGTCGCTGCTACGCGGCGATCGCGGTGGCCAGGAGCTGCCGCACGGAGGCCGGCGACACGTCATGCGCCACGAAGGCGTCGCCGATCCCGCGCGCCAGGATGAACGTCAGGCCGCCGCGGGCCTTCTTGTCCTGCGCCATCAGATCGAGCAGGCGATCGGGAGTCCAGTCGCTCTGTGGCAGCGCCGTGGGCAAGCCGGCGGCGGCGATGTGCCGCCGCACGCGCGCCGCGTCCTCGGGCGCGCAGAGCCCCATCGCCACCGAGAGATCGAACGCGAAGCACATGCCGAGGCCCACCGCCTCGCCGTGGAGCAACGCGTCCCCGAAGCCCAGCGCCGCCTCGAACGCATGGCCGAAGGTATGGCCGAAATTCAGCAAAGCGCGTTCGCCCGCCTCGCGCTCGTCATTGCCGACGATGCGCGCCTTGGCGCGACAGCTCTGCGCCACCGCATGCGCCTGCGCCGCCGCGTCGCCGGCGAGCAGCCGACCGGCATTGGCCTCGCACCAGGCGAAGAATCCGGCGTCCCGGATCAATCCGTATTTCACCACCTCGGCGTAACCGGCATGCAGCTCGCGACGCGGCAAGGTCGCGAGCGCGTCGAGATCGCACAACACCAGCCGCGGCTGATGAAAACTCCCGACCAGGTTCTTGCCCTGCCGCGTGTCGACCGCGGTCTTGCCACCCACCGCGCTGTCGACCTGCGCGAGCAACGTGGTCGGCGCCTGGATGAAATCGACGCCGCGCAGCAGCAGGCTCGCGGCCAATCCGGTGATGTCGCCGATAACCCCGCCGCCGAGCGCGATCAGGATCGAGCGCCGCTCGGGCCGTCGATCGAGGAGATCGTTCAACAGCCGGCCCAGCTGGTCCCAGTTTTTCGTCGCTTCGCCGGGCGGGAGGGTGATGCGCGACGGCGCGATGCCGACCGCGCGCAGACTGGCCTCGATCCGCGCCGCGTGAAGTCCGGCGACCGTTTCGTCGGTCACCACGAAGACGCGCGTCTCCGCGACATGCGCACGCGCCAGCTCTCCCGCACGCTCCAGCAGGCCGCGCGCGACATGGATGTCGTAGCTGCGGGCACCGAGCTCGACGCGAACGATCTCGCTCACGGACGCAGTTCCGAATCGAGGGTCGGCCGCGGCGCGCGATGGGCGTGCAGGGCCGCGACCACGCGATCGACCGTCGTCTCCGCGGGCGAGTCGTCGCTCTCGACCGTCAGATCGGCTTGCGCATAAACGGGATAGCGCAGTGCCATCAACCGCTCCAACACATCGCGGGGATTGCCCTGCTTGAGAAGCGGGCGATGCGAACGCCGCGCGACGCGGCGAAACAGGATGTCGAGATCGGCGCGCAGCCAGACCGACACGCCACGCGCGCGAATGCAGGCGCGCGTTTCCGGATCCATGAAGGCGCCACCGCCGGTCGCCAAAACGATCGGCGCACGATCTTCCAGCAATCGGCAGATCACGCGGCGTTCGCCATCGCGAAACGCGGCCTCGCCGAAGCGCGCGAAGATCTCCTCGATGGTGCAACTGGCGGCGCGCTCGATCTCATGGTCCGCATCGACGAAATCGAGCGCGATGCGCTGGGCGAGCCGTTTGCCGACCGACGACTTGCCGGCCCCCATGAGGCCGACCAGCACGATGCTGCGGCCAGGCGGCATCAGATCTTGCGGATCAATATTCACGCCCAGCTTCCTGTCTGGGGACTTGAAATCGCCATGATCACTCTGTAGCAGACTACTATTCGTTCTGTCTCCGCAGCCCATTTCGATAGTGCCTCGTCCCTCCTGATGAGCCTTCTCCGCCGGCCGCTCCTCTTCGTGTTGGTCCTCCTGATCATCGCAGCAATCGTCGGTCTCCTGGCGATCGGCTTCATCGATCTTCCGGCGCCGACGATCCGCGTCGAGAAAGCAATTCCCAGTGACCGCCTGGCGCGCTAGCGCTGCGGCGACGGCCGCTCTGCTCGCGCTCGCGATCGCCGCGGGCGCTGCGGCGCAGATCGGTGCGCCGCGCCGACTCATCCCGCAGGACGATGCGCCCGCTTCGTCCGGGTCCGGGTCCGGCACGACGATACCGGTTCCCGGGCTGCCCGGCGTCAGCGTCCCGCCACTGGGCAATCCGCGTCTGCGCGAGGATGCCGTGCGCGACGAGGGCGCGCTCAAACCGCTCAACGCGACGGCGATCGGCCTTCTCGACGAGCGCGATGGCGGGTTGCCGCCGACGCTCTGGGCCGGGTCGAGCCGCCGCGTGATCGACCCGCTGATCGCCGCGATCGCACCGGCGCGGCTGCCTGCCTTGCATGATCTCATGCGCCGCGCGCTCGCCTCCGCGGGCGCGCCGCCGGCGGCGGAGACGACTCCCGAGCTGTTGGATTTCGCCGCGTCGCGGGCGCGCGGGTTGTTTCGACTCGGCGATGGCGAAGGCGCGCGCAGCGCGGCCGTCGCCGAAGCGCTAGCGCGCCAGGCGGTCACTGGGAATTGCTTTCTCGACGCGGATCGTCGGCGCCGGAAGATCGATGAAGCCGATCGCCAGGAGACCGACGATTG
>JANNTF010000019.1:0-3083 GCA_031403455.1 Alphaproteobacteria bacterium
CACCGGGGTTCGCTTTCTGCACGACCCCGGCTGGGTAAAGGCGCGCGTGGGCGTGCTGTTCACATCGGCGTGACGAACGCCGTGCGCGGGTAGCCTTGGAGGAAGAGCAGGGCGGTCAGATCGCCATGCGTGATCCTCACGGGCGCTGCCGCCGCGACCGTCGGTTTGGCGCGAAACGCGACGCCCAGTCCCGCCGTCTTGAGCATCGGCAAGTCGTTGGCGCCATCGCCCACTGTCACCGCATCCTCGACACCGATATTCAACTGCGCCGCGAGGCGCCGCAACGCCCGCACTTTTCCATCTCGATCGAGCACCGGGTCGCGTACCTCGCCCGTCAGCGTGCCGTCCGCGATCACCAGGTCATTGCCCTCATCGTGGTCCGCGCCTAGGCGCCGCCTGACGAGATCGGTGAAGAACAAGAATCCACCGGAGACGATGGCCGTGAACACGCCATGATTCCGCAATGTCGCAATCAGGCAGGCTGCGCCGGGCATGAGGCGAATGCGCGCCGCGACGGCGTCGAGGCGTTGAACGGGTAAGCCCGCCAACAAGGCTACGCGCGCGCGCAGAGCCGTTGCGAAGTCGAGTTCGCCGTTCATCGTGCGCGACGTGATTCGGGCGACCTCTTCACCGATCCCCATGGTGTCGGCGAGTTCATCGATCATCTCGTTCTGGATCAGGGTCGATTCCATGTCGGCGACAAGGAGTCGTTTGCGACGCCCGGCGCGCGCGACGAGATTGACGTCGATACGGGCATCGCCCAAGGCCTCGCGTGCCTGCGCAAGAACACGGGCATCGCCCATCACGGGACCGAGGTCACAGGCCTCCTCGGCCGCCAGCCAGGTCACCGCGGTCCCGGGGAGCGCACGGAGTACCTGTGCGACCAGTGATGGGCTGAGCGTGCCGCGCGAAGCGATGACGGAGAGGACATGGGTCACGGAGAGGGCGATCTATCGTGTCGTGTGCCTGATGAGCAAGCGTGGATGCGACCTGCCTTGCATCGCCTGTGTCCGCGGGGCAAAGCCTTGACATGACCGTCGACGACCTGATGCCGATCGTGGTTGCCGGGCCCACCGCCTCGGGAAAATCCGCTCTGGCCGTCGCGCTTGCCGTGGCCCTCGACGGGGTGGTCATCAATGCGGATTCGATGCAGGTCTATCGGGAGCTGAGGGTCTTGACCGCGCGGCCCACGCCGGCCGACGAAGACGCCGCGCCGCATCGCCTCTACGGCGTGCTCCCGGTGACCGAGCGCTGCTCGGCGGGGCGTTGGCGCGTGCTGGCGCTGGCCGAGATCGCGGCCGCTCAAGCGGCCCGACGGCGCCCGATCCTCGTCGGTGGAACCGGCCTCTATCTCAGGGCTTTGCTTGACGGCATCGCACCGATTCCCGAGATTCCCGCGGCAGTGCGCCAGGAGGTTCGCGCGCTGCACGATCGACTTGGTGGCGAGGGGTTTCATGCCGCCCTGGCCGCGCGTGACCCGCACTTGGCGGCGCGCCTGGCGCCTGGCGACACGCAGCGCGTGTTGCGCGCCTACGAGGTCATCGAGGCGACAGGCACGCCGCTCTCCACCCATCAGTCGATGCCGCCGACAGAGCCCGGAATCGAGGCGATCACCGTGGTCATGTCTCCGCCGCGCGCCACTCTGTTCAGCGCTGTCGATCGGCGCTGCGTCGCGATGTTCGAGGCGGGGGCGTTGGACGAAGTCGACGCGCTCATGCGGCTCGACCTCGATCCGACATTGCCGGCCGCGAAGGCCGTCGGCGTGCCGGTGCTGACCCGGCACCTCACCGGTGAACTCTCGCGCGCTGAGGCACTGAGACTGTTCCAGCAATCGACGCGTCAATACGCCAAGCGTCAGGGCACGTGGTTTCGTCATCAACTCGCCGCCGCGATGCGCATTGACGCGCAATTTTCGGAAAGTCTTATGCCAGAAATCTTTCGCTTTATTAGAGAAGTTCGTTGACCGCAACTCGGGTCGTCGGTAGTTTACCCGCCGCATGTTGCCCCGCAGCGCAGCAATGACTCTATAACTAACTGATATAACAGCGAGATATCCAAATGTCTTCCAGCGTCACCACCGCCCCTCAAGCCGCCCAGACTGAATTGTCGGGTGCAGAAATCGTTCTCAAGGCGCTGGTCGACCAGGGCGTAGAAATCATCTTCGGCTATCCCGGCGGCGCCGTGCTGCCGATCTACGACGCGCTGTTTCAGCAGAACGCCTTGCGCCACATTCTGGTGCGTCAGGAAGGCGGCGCGGTTCACGCGGCGGAAGGTTACGCACGCTCGACGGGGCGAGTCGGCGTCGTGCTTGTCACGTCCGGTCCGGGCGCGACGAATGCCGTGACGGGGCTGACCGATGCACTGATGGATTCGATCCCGATCATCTGCCTGACGGGACAGGTGCCGACGCATCTGATCGGCAACGATGCGTTCCAGGAAGCCGATACGACGGGCATCACCCGCCCGTGCACCAAACACAATTATCTGGTGAAGGACGTCAACCAGCTGGCGCGCGTGATGCACGAGGCATTTCACGTCGCGACGCAAGGGCGGCCCGGCCCGATCGTCATCGATCTGCCTAAGGACGTGCTGTTCGCCAAGGGCAAATATGTCGGCCCGGAAGGCTTCAAGCATCGCAGCTACAATCCGCGTCGTGAACCCGATCCGGCACGAGTCGCGGAAGCCGTGGACCTGCTGGCCAACGCCAAGCGCCCGATCATCTATGCGGGGGGCGGGGTGATCAATGCGGGTCCGCGCGGGTCCGCGCTGCTCACCGAGTTCGTTCGCACCACCGGTTTTCCCTGCACCCTCACGCTCATGGGGCTCGGCGCGTTTCCCGCGTCGGACCCGCACTTCCTGGGCATGCTCGGCATGCACGGATCCTACGAGGCGAACATGACGATGCACGGCTGCGATGTGATGATCGCGGTCGGTTCGCGCTTCGACGACCGGGTCACCGGCCGTTTGAATGCATTCGCGCCGAGCTCAAAGAAGATCCACATCGACATCGATCCGTCATCGATCAACAAGAATGTCCGCGTCGACGTGCCCATCGTCGGAGATGTGGCGGCGACGCTGGAGGC
>JANNTF010000020.1:0-5166 GCA_031403455.1 Alphaproteobacteria bacterium
CGCCGGCGGATTGGCGTGATGCGCGAGGCAGCGATCGATCCATTGCTCCGGTGTCATCCCGTCATCGGGGCGCTCGCCAAGGGCGAGCGATCGACGCGTGATGGTCTCGTAGCTGAGGCCGACGAGCGCCTCCGGTTGATCGATGCCTGCATAGTGGAGAGCGAAAGCGCGCGTGCAGAGGACGACCCGGTCCTGCGCGTCGTAGATGGCAAACGCTTCGGTGACATTGTCGACCGCGCCGCGCAGACGACGTTCGCTCGCGTGACGGCGCTCGACTTGGCGGATGAGCACGGCGATCAGCACTGCGGTGACCAAGCTCATCAGGATGGCGATCGTCGTGTAGCGCGTCGCCTGCGCGAGCCAAATCGCCCGAAGCTTTGCCGCATCGGATCTGGCGATGACCATGATCGGCCAATCGGCGAGCTGGTGGAGCCGCACGGTGCGATCGAAATCATTGGGTTCGAAGCCGCTGATGTTCGCGGTGCGTGCCCGCGCGAACATCTCCGCGGCCGCGTCGCGCGCGATCGCCGGTTCGTCGGGGCGAGCAGGGTCAAAGGGGGAGCGCACCAGCAGCGTTCCATCCGCGAGATGCAAGCTCACGCTCTCACCCCCGACGCCACGCAACGAATCGTAGGTGGCCGCGAAGGAGTGCAGCGGGATGGCCAGCGCGGCCATGCCGTTGAATCGACCGCGCTCGTCCTCGAGCCGGGTCGTCATGACGATCTGTCGTTCACCCGAGGAGCGGCTGGTCGATGGCGCGGCGATGCGAAATCCGGCAAGCCCGTCGCGATGGGCGAGGAAGGCGGGATCGGCGGAGAGATCGCTCGTACTTGCCTGTTCGCCGGGCGCCAAATGGCGCAACCGTCCCGCCGCGTCGACGACATGAACGCGCGCCTCCGGGACCAAACGCACGATGCGCAGCAGCGTCTCCTTGAACGCCGGATCATCGAGGCGGCGCGCACTGGGATTGACGGCGAGCTGGTCGCGCACGCGCTCGAGGGTCAGCGCGCCGTTGTCGAAAGTGCGGGCAGCATGGTTTTCCACGGCCTGCGCCAGTCGCTCGCTGCGTTCGACCCCGCGCGCGACCTCGCTGCGGCGGAGATCCTGGACATCCAGGATCAGACCGATGGCCAGCACGAGGATGAACCCTGCGCCCAGCAATGCGATCGCATAGCTGGTTCCAAATCGCGGTCTGATGAACTCGAAGAGGCGGCGCATCGGGAGACTCGGGGGTCCGGGTTGCTGCTGAAGGACGGTGCCCCCGTTAGGGTTAATCCAGGGTTAATTGCGCTGCTGCGGCGCGTGTGAAATCAGGCGAATCTCGCGCACCAGCTTGCGCAGAATCACCTCCTGGAAATCTGCATAGTCGCGAGCGGTTAACGCGAAGCTGCCGGTCCCGCCGATGACCGCGTCCTCGTAGTATTCGCCGAGTCCGGGGATGTCGTTAACGACCGCCAAGCCGTTGATGACGATTCCACGATCGAGCAGCGCCCGTCGGGCAAGCTGAACCGCCAGCCCGCGATTGCTCGGCCCGTCGCCCGAGACATCCACGACTTCGCGTACGGCGCCTGCAGGCGCCTGATCGAGAAGCGCCATCGAAAACAGCAGGGCGTCGCCAATCGCCGTCTCCCCGCCGATCACCAGGCGCGGCGCCAGCGCGAGTTCCGCTGAGAATCGTTGCAGCGCCTGCTCGCTGTCGAGCACGCGCCATTCGAAATTGAGTGTCTGCTGCTTGGGGCCGGACCATTCGAAGAGCGCCACGTTGATGGCGCCCTGCGGACCGCTGCGGATCGCCGCCCACAGATCGGGATGGGCGAAGGCACGGGCGTAGCCCTCGAGCTGCAGGTAGTACTCGTCCATCGTGACCGACGACGAGGAGTCGATCGCCAGCACGAGATTGAGATCCACCGCACGCACTTGGGCGCGACTCCCGGGAAGCGTGCAGAACAAGACGCAGAGAATGAAGGCGACGCAGCGCATAAGGGACATTGTCGCGACGTTCCGGGTCGAATGTGGCATTTCTAGGCATTGGCCATGACATGGCGCTGGCGGTGGCAATGACTGAGACGACTCATGCGTACGCACTGCTCAGCAATGCGCAGATGGCCCGTGCGGATCAACTGGCCGCAGCACGGGGGATCGATGTGGATCGCCTGATGGAAGCTGCCGGCCATGCCGTCGCGACCGTGGTCGGCGCACGCTTTCCCCGGGGCGTGGTTCTCGTCCTCTGCGGCCCAGGCAACAATGGCGGTGACGGCTTCGTCGCGGCGCGGGTGCTCGCGGCCCGCGGCCGGCCGGTTCGTGTCGCGACGCTCGGACCGCAGCATCGCGATCAGAGCGCCGCCGCCCGCGCATTGGCGCGCTGGCGCGGCCCGGTCGAAGCAGCGACGCCCGCCGCGCTCGCGGGCGCCGATGTGATCGTCGACGCGCTGTTCGGGGCGGGGCTCAAAGCGCCGCTCGGCGGGGACGCGCGCGCCCTCGTGGAGGCACTCGGCGCAAGCGGAAAGCCGGTGGTGGCGATCGATATGCCCTCGGGCCTCGACGGCGATACGGGCGCCGTTCGCGGTGCGGCAGCGCCAGCCGTTGCGAGCGTCACGTTCTTTCGCAAGAAGCCGGGTCATCTCCTCTTGCCGGGGCGCCAGCTCTGCGGTGACGTCCATTGCGCGGATATCGGATTGCCCGCTGGCGTACTGGCGGAGATCCAGCCGCTGACCAGTGAGAACATGCCGCAGATGTGGCACGACGCCTGGGCACCGCTTGCCACGTCCGGCCACAAATTCACGCGTGGCCATGCACTGATCGTCGCCGGCGGCGCTCTCACCGGCGCAGCGCGGCTCGCCGCGCGCGCCGCGCTGCGCGTGGGGGCGGGGCTGACGACGATCGCCGCGCCTGCCGAGGCGGTGGCGACCCTGCGCATGGATGATCCAGCGCTCATGGTCGAGGAACTCGGCGAAGCGGCGTGTTTCGAGCGGCTGCTCGCGGATCCGCGACGCAACGCGATCCTGCTCGGACCAGGCAATGGCGCCAACGCGGCCCTGTGCGAGCGCGTGCTGTGCGCATTGTGCGCCGGCCGGGGCGTTGTACTCGACGCCGATGCGCTCAGCGCATTCGCGCAGCGGCGCGAGGAATTATTCGCCGCCATTCGAGGTCCGGTTGTCATGACTCCCCACGAGGGCGAGTTCGCGCGCCTGTTTTCAGTCGAGGGCGACAAGCTCACGCGGGCGCGCCGCGCGGCCGTCGAGAGCGGTGCCATCGTGCTTCTCAAGGGCGCCGACACGGTGATCGCGCATCCCGATGGCCGCGCGGTGATCAACGCGAATGCGTCCGCCGATCTCGCCACCGCCGGTTCCGGCGACGTGCTGGCCGGCACGATCGCCGGATTGATGGCGCGAAAGCTCGACCCGTTCGCCGCAGCGTGTGCCGGCGCTTGGCTGCATGGCGACGCTGGTACGACGTTCGGCGCCGGGTTGATCGCCTCCGATCTGCCCGATGCCCTGGCGCGAACGATGCGCCGGCTGCGTGGCGCGTGAGCCCAGCTTGCCGCCGGCCATCGGATGAAGCCACTATCGAGTGCGATGACGCGTGAATACCCGGATCGCCCGATCGTCGGCGTCCTTGCCGTAGTGCGCAGGGATGCGTCGGTGTTGATCGTGCAACGCGCCCGCCCGCCGAGTGCGGGTCGATGGGGCTTCCCCGGCGGCCGGCAGGAAATCGGGGAGACCGTGTTCGATGCGGCGACGCGCGAACTCGCCGAGGAGACGGGGGTCGATGCCCGCGCCATTGCATCGATGCCGATCCTCGACGTCATTCGGCCCGACGAGACAGGCCGCATCCAGTCCCATTGGACCCTGGTACCGATCCTCTGCGATTGGCGCGCTGGCGAAGGCGCGCTCTCAGACGAGGTCGCGGCCTGGCGCTGGATCACGCCGGATGCGATCGCGACGAGCCGCCTCGATGTCCTGCCCAATCTCGAGCGCATCGCCGTGCTGGCGATCGCCTGGCCCGATCGCTGACCGTTCATGGGGAACGACGATCATGCGTGACGCCTTCGGCCTCGAGATCACCACGAGTTCCGAGTCCTGCGTCGCCAGCCTCGATGCGGCGACGATCGCGTATCTCGGGTTCCGTATCGAAGCAGGGCAGTTCGTGAACGCGGGGCTGGCGGCCGATCCCGCATGTGTGTTCGCGAACGTGCTGAAGGGCTATCTGACGATGCTGCTCTCCAACGCGACGCTCCTCGATGCCGTCGATCGACGCATCGTCGCGGCCACGGCGATGGCGGCGGCGGCGACAAAGCGCGAACGCTTGCATCTGCAGGCGCTCAAGAGCTGGCGTGCCGGCGCAAACGACGATGCGATCGCCGCGTGGGAGGCCATCCTCGACGAGCACCCGAACGATCTGACGGCTCTGCGTCTCGCCCATTTCAGCTATTTCTGGACCACCGGGGACGCGCATCGCATGCGCGCCTCGGTCGAACGCGCGCTCGCGCGCTCGACGCCGGACTCGCCGGGCCATGGCTTCATTCTCGGCATGCATGGCTTCGCCTGTGAGGAGGCGGGCGACTATGCGCGTGCGGAGAGCCAGGGACGCAAGGCCGTGGAGATTTCGGCGGCGGATCTCTGGGCGGTTCATGCCGTCGCGCATGTGATGGAGATGCAGGGACGGCATGCAGAAGGCTGGTCCTGGATCGAAGCGAACCAAGCGGCGACCGAGGGCGCGACGAATTTCAAGTTTCATCTCGCCTGGCATCGCGCGCTGTTCCTGCTCGAGGGCGGACGCTTGAGCGAACTCCTGCGGTGCTATGACGAGAGCGTGCGGGTGCGCGACTCACCGCTCGTCGTGGCGCAGCCGGATCTCTACATCGATGTGCAGAACGCCGCGGCGTTGCTGCTCCGGCTGGAACTCCTCGACGTCGATGTCGGTCCGCGTTGGGGCGAACTCGCCGACAAGGCAGAACGACGGATCGGCGATCACCTCATCCTGTTCACGGTGCCGCATTGGATGATGGCGCTGGCTGCGGCCGGCCGCTGGGCAAGATCCGAGGCGTTGCTCGAGGCCATGCGTGAGCACGCCGGACGTTCCGACAGCAGCGACGCGGCGATCATGGGTCGCGTCGGCGTGCCAGCGGCGCAATGCGTGCTCTTCCATCGCCGAGGCGAGTTCGCG
>JANNTF010000021.1:0-1278 GCA_031403455.1 Alphaproteobacteria bacterium
TTCGGCATGACCGAGATCGGGTCGGGCATGTTCGTGCCGATGGAGGCGACCGACATGGTGGGGTCGGGCACCTGCGGCACGGCCGTGCCTTTCCGTGAGACCAAGATCGTCGACGACGACGGCAATGAAGTGCCGCCCGGCGAGCTGGGTGAGCTGCTGGTGCGCGGGCCGGGAATCCTGCTCGGCTATTACCGCAAGCCCGAGGCGACGGCGGATGCGCTGCGCGATGGCTGGTTTCGCACCGGCGACATCTTCCGCAAGGACGCGCGCGGCTATCACTTCATCGTGGGGCGCAAGAAGGACATGATCCGACGGTCCGGCGAGAACATCGCCGCCGGCGAGGTCGAGGCGGTGCTGCGCACGATGCCCCAGATCGCGGAAGCCGCCGCCGTGCCGGTGCCCGACGAGATGCGCAAGGAAGAGGTGAAAATCTATCTCGTGCTGCAGCCCGGCTTGAGCCGCGCCGATCTGCCGCCCGAAGCCGTGATCGCGCATTGCGAAGGCAATCTCGCCAAGTTCAAGGTGCCGCGCTACGTCGCCTATGTCGACAAGCTGCCCAAGACCGCTTCGGAGAAGATCGCCAAGCACGTCCTCGTCAAGGATGTCGCGGATCTCCGGCGCGATGCCTTCGATCGCGTCGACGGCGTCTGGCGCTGACGTCGCGTTCGTGCAGTCCTTCGCGACGCGACCTCGCCATCAACGATGCCACATGCGGTCGAGGCGTACGACGCGATTGACGGCGAACAGGAGTACGCAGGTCGCCGCGATGATCAGCGTGCTCACGGCGTTGACCGTGTTCTCGAGACTGAACGCGGCCTCGGCATAGATGCGGACCGGTAGGGTCTGCGATTGCGCGGTCGTCAGGAATGCCGTCACGGTGACCTCGCCGAAGGAGATCAGGAAGCCGATGACGCCGGCGACGAAGATGCCGGGCGCGAGCTGCGGCAGGACGACGAACAGGAAACGCCGGAGCGGCATGGCGCCGAGGCCGGCGGCGGCTTCCTCGAGGCTGGTGTCCAGTTGCATCACGGTGTTGCGCAGCATCGCCAGCGTGAACGGCACGATCAGCACGACATGGATGGCGAGCAGGCCGAGCACGGCCGGTATCGCCACGAACCATTGCAATAGCTTGAGCATGCCGATCGCGAGCGCGATTCCCGGCAAGGCCAGCGGCAGCATGAAGCTGGCGATCCACAGCTCGCGCGCGCGCAGCTCGCGGCGCACGAGAGCGAAGGCGGCCGGCAGACTCAGCGCGAGAGCGATCGCCGTCGCGCCGAG
>JANNTF010000022.1:0-7531 GCA_031403455.1 Alphaproteobacteria bacterium
TGCATTTCGTGATCGGACTGGCGCTCGCGCTGCTGCTGAACGCTGAGATCAACCGCCGCTTCCGCTCCCTCTCCCGCGGCATCCTGATCGTTCCCTGGCTGCTGGCGCCGACCGTCGCCGGCATGATCTGGGTCCTGATGCTGGCGCCCTTCGGCATCGCCAACGCGCTGCTCGCCTCGCTCGGACTGGTCGACGCGAATGCGAACATCGCCTGGCTCGGGTCGCCCTCGACAGCGCTGCTGTCGGTCACACTGATGAACGTGTGGCGCGCCTTTCCCTTCTTCATGGTGATGCTGCTCGCCGGGCTGCAGGCGATCCCGCAGCAACTCTACGAGGCGGCGGAGATCGACGGCGCGACGCTGTTCCAGCAATTCCGCTTCGTGACGATGCCCTCGCTGCGCAGCGTCACGGCGACCGTCGTGCTGCTCGACGCGATCTGGACCTTCCGCGCCTTCGATCCGGTCTTCGTGATGACCGGCGGCGGCCCGACCAACTCCTCCGAGGTCCTGGCGACCGCGATCTATTTCAGCGGCTTCCAGAACTTGAAGTTCGGTTACGCCTCGGCCGAGGCGGTGGTGATGTTCCTCTCTCTCCTATTCGTCAGCGCGTTCTATGTGCGCCGCGCCCTGAACAGCGCGAACTGAGGGCCTGGCCATGCACGCGAATCGCACCGCGCTCAACGCGACGACCTACACGCTCCTGATCGTCGCGATCCTGGTGATGTGCTTCCCGCTGGCCTGGATGCTCAGCGTGTCGTTCCGCCCCAATGTCGAGGTGACGCGCATCCCGCCCGGGTGGTTGCCGGAGGTGTGGACGCTCGAGGGCTACCAGAAATTCTTCGAGAGCGCGCGCTATACGCGCGTCTTCTTCAACTCGTTCTTCGTCTCGATCGTGGTGACGGTGCTGTCGCTGGTGCTCGGCGCACTTGCGGCCTATGCGCTGGCGCGCTTCCGATTCCTCGGTCAGCGCTCGGTGCTGATGTTCCTGATCATCACCCAGATGTTCCCGCTTGTGCTGCTGTGCATCCCCTATTTCCGCGTCTTCATCGCGCTCGGGCTCTACGACACGCTGACGGCGCTGATCATCGCCTACCTGACCTTCACCCTGCCGTTCTGCATCCTGATGCTCAGGAGCTACTTCCTGAACATCCCGCGCGACATGGAGGATGCGGCGATGGTCGACGGCTGCACGCGGCTGGGCGCGATCGCGCGCATCCTCTTCCCGATGTCCTATCCCGCCTTCATCGGCGCCGGGCTCTACACCTTCCTGCTGGCCTGGAACGAGTTCCTGTTCGCGGCGGTCCTAATCGAATCCTGGGAGAACCGCGTCCTCACCATGGCGATCTACAGCCTGATGGCCGAGTTCGTGACCGACTGGAACACCATGATGGCCTTCTCGGTGCTGGCGAGCCTGCCGCTGGTCGTCGCCTTCATCTTCCTGCAGCGCTACATGGTCCAGGGCATGACCGGCGGCGCGCTGACGTCGTAGCGCGGTTCCAAGGGAAACCCCTCCATAGGAAACCCCTTATGCGCCGGCGACGCCGATCGGTCGTCTCGTGCCCTTTTCGCTTGCGGACGACGGGGCCCTCGCCCCACCTTTCGCCGGGCAATTCCATTCCGCGGAGCCGGCACCAATGAATGAGATCATCTTCGTCGTCGAAGAAGCGCCCGATGGCGGCTTCGTTGCCCGGGCCGTTGGCGAATCGATCATCACTCAGGCGGACGACGAGGCGTCGCTTCGCGAGCGCATTCGCGACGCCGTCCGCTGCCACTTTGATTCGGACGCGATCCCCAAGCTGATCCGCCTGCACTTCGTCCGTGACGAGATTATCGCGGCATGAAACTGCCGCGCGATATTTCGGGCCAGGACCTCGCCAAGCTGCTCGCGAAGTTCGGTTACGAGATCGCGCGCCAGACGGGAAGCCATATCCGCATGACACGAACGGCTGCCCCCGTTCATCACATTACGATTCCAGCGCACGATCCGCTGAAACTAGGCACATTGGCGGCGATCATCGGGGAGGTAGCGATCGCCTTGAGGATCCCTCGCGACGAGCTCGTCACGCGTCTGTTCGATTGACCGGACCATCGAGCCAGCGTCGACTTTCTCATGCCGGAAGGCACAATGATGCCGTCGCTGGGTTCGATCGGCAAACTCCGATGCGAAGGGGACTATGGATCGAATATCCATGCCATGGGGATCTGCAGCCTGATGGCCGAGTTCGTGACCGACTGGAACACGATGATGGCCTTCACGGTCCTGGCGAGCGTGCCGCTCGTCGTCGCCTTCGTCTTCCTGCAGCGCTACATGGTCCAGGGCATGACCGGCGGCGCATTGACGTCGTAGAGGGCGGCTCGGCGAAAATCCTTGATGTTGTGACGACCTCGCATGCGCCGGAGATTTTGCCCCGCGACGCACCTCGGTGTATTACTCAGGGGACGGTCGGTAATACCAGGAGCCGCTGATGCCCACGACGCTGACGTCCAAAGGACAAGTCACGATCCCCAAGGCGATACGCGATCGTCTCGGCCTCAAGCCCGGTCACAAGGTCGAGTTCGTCGCGGATCGCCAGGGACGCGTGGTCGTCGAGGCGGTAAAGGCTCCCAGGCGCGCGCCGCGCAGCCGCTTCGCCGCCCAGCGCGGCGCCGCCGACGCCGGCATGACGACCGACCAGATCCTGGCGCTCACCCGCGGCCCGCGCTGACCCACGTCCACGCTTGTTCCTCGTCGACACCAACGTCCTGCTCGACCTGGCGACGAACGATCCGCGCTGGGCTGATTGGTCGCAGCAGGCGTTGGAGACGGCTGCCCTGGCGGGGCCGCTCCTGATCAACCCGATCATCTACGCCGAATTTTCGATCGGCTTCTCGCGGATCGAAGCCGTCGACGCCGTCCTGAAGACGATCGGCGTTGCCCCGGTCGAGATCCCCCTCCCGGCCCTGTTCCTCGCCGGAAAGGCTTTCGTGATGTATCGCCGCCGTGGCGGCGCGAGCGCCCGCGTCCTCCCCGACTTCCTCATCGGCGCCCACGCTGCCGTCGCCGAGCTCCGCCTGATCACCCGCGACGTCGGCCGCTACCGGACCTACTACCCGAGCCTCTCGCTCGAGACACCGGCTCGCCAATAGCCAGGCCGACGGAACCACACCGTCGGAGCACGGAGTTGCCTCGCAGATCCGGCTGCAAAGAGGCCACAAATGATCCCGTTGCCAGTCATTCAGGATCACCGAATATCTCTTCACCGGATTGAGCAGTCCTCGGCATGTAGACACCCAATTCATGCATGATCGAAATTCGATCCAGCGTCGCTTTTCTTCATAGACGGCGTGGTCGCTGAGCGCGCACCCGGCGGCACTGCCCCCACCCCAACCCACCCCCAGTCGCTTCGCTCAGGGGGAGGGAGAGCGGTTGCAAGTGATGGATCGGCGAGCGTTCAAGGGCGACGTCACTCCCTCGCCCGGTGCGAAGCGACTGGGGGAGGGCTGGAGTGGCGGCCGCGCGTCTGAGCGATCCGAACAGATACAGCGCCGCGACACCCTGCTGACGAAGATCGCCGGCATGGGCGCGCAGCACGGAGATCGTATCTGCCCGGTTCATGTCGGAAGTCTCAGCTGGCAGCCTTTCCAACTCACCGCATCGTCGGCATGACGAACTCGGCGCCGGCGCGGATGCCGGTGGGCCAGCGCGCGGTCGTGGTCTTGATCTTGGTGAAGAAGCCGACCGCCTCCGGCCCGTAGCTGTTGCGGTCGCCGAAGATCGAGCGCTTCCAGCCGCCGAAGGAGTGGAAAGCCAGGGGCACCGGGATCGGCACGTTGATACCGATCATGCCGGCTTTCGCCTCGGCGGAGAACGCGCGCGCGGCGTCGCCGTCGCGGGTGAATATCGCTGCGCCGTTGCCGTATTCATGCTCGTTCACGAGCTTCACGGCGCTGTCGTAATCCGGTGCGCGCACGACGCACAGCACCGGACCGAAGATCTCCTCCTTGTAGATGCGCATGTCCGGCTTCACGTCGTCGAATAGGCAGCCGCCCATGTAGTAGCCGTTCTCGTAGCCCTGCAGCTTGAGGCCGCGGCCATCGACGACGAGCTTGGCGCCTTCCTTCACGCCGAGATCGACATAGGACTTCACCTTGGCGAGATGCTCCTTGGTCACCAGCGGTCCCATCTCGCTCTGCGGATCGAGGCCGGAGCCGACTTTCAGCGAGCTCACCCGCGGGCTCAACTTCTCGATCAATCTGTCGGCGACCTTGCCCACCGCGACGGCGACCGAGATCGCCATGCAACGCTCGCCCGCCGCGCCGTATCCGGCGCCCATCAGCGCGTCGACGGTCTGGTCGAGATCCGCGTCAGGCATCACGACCATGTGGTTCTTGGCGCCGCACAGCGCCTGCACGCGCTTCGCATGCGCCGAGCCGGTCTTGTAGATGTACTCGCCCACCGCCGTCGAGCCGACGAAGCTGATCGCCGCGATCTTGGGATGAGTCAGCAGCGCATCGACCGCCTCCTTGTCGCCCTGGATCACGTTGATCACGCCCGCAGGGATTCCCGCCTCCAGCATCAGCTCCGCGATACGCAAGGCAGCCGAAGGATCCTTCTCCGAGGGCTTCCACATGAACGCGTTGCCGCAGGCCAGCGCCATCGGCGCCATCCACAACCCGATCATCACGGGGAAATTGAACGGCGTGATGCCGGCGACCACGCCGAGCGGATGGCGCGCCGACCACGTATCGATGCCGCGGCCCACATCGGGCGTCATGTCGCCGCGCAGCAGATAGGGAATGCCGCAGGCGAACTCGACGACTTCCATGCCGCGGATGACCTCGCCCTTGGCGTCCTCATGCGTCTTGCCATGCTCGAGCGTGATCAACCGCGCGATGTCGTCGCGATTCCTCTCCAGCAGATCCTTGAGCTTGAACATGACTCGCGCGCGCATCAGCGGCGGCGTCGCGCCCCACGCGATCTGCGCGGCTTCCGCGACGTTCACGGCCGCATCGACCTCGGCCGCCGAGGCGAACGCCACGGTCGCGCTCTGTTCGCCCGTCGCCGGGTTGAACACCGGCCCGCTGCGCCCTGAAGTGCCCGCGACCGCCTTGCCGCCGATGAGATGACCGATCCTGTTCATGCGCGCATTCCTCCGAAAACAGACGCCGCAGTCTAGACGCCAAGCCGTCGCAGGCAAGCGCGGGTCACAGGCATTCCGGGCGGCACGCCTTGTCCCAGAAGGGCGTCGCAGGATCGACGCGGTCGGCGCGGCCGCGCCCCGGTGGCGCCGGTTTCACATCGGCCCACCAGCCATGCGCGCACATCGAGCGCCACGCCATCTGGTCGTCGAGCGGCAGGCCGGCATGAGCGAATGCGGCTTCGATCGTGTCCAGCGCGGCGCGCACCGCCCTGTCCATGGCGTCGCTGGGATCGCGGACATAGTCGTGGAATGCAATCGTCAGCGCGTCCATCGCGCCGACATGCGGCCAGGTCGCGCGCGCCAGCCCCCAGGCGCCCAGCCATTCGTCGACCACGGCACGCACCGCTTCGTCACGCGGTCGATCCTTCGACTTCGCCGCGGTCAGGCGCATGTGGCGCATCAGCTCGGCGCGCGCGTGCAGCGATCGCGCCGCGAGGGCGGCTCTGCGCATCGCCGTGATGGCATGAGTCGCCTGGTCCTGGAGGTCTTCGACGAGGTGGGGCATGGATGTGGTCTCCTTCATGAGGTCGACATGCGAGATGCGATGCCGCGCGGATCGAGGCGATCGCGCAGGCCATCGCCGAGCAGTCCGGCGCCGAGCACGACCAGCGCGAGGGTGAGGCCCGGAAAGATCGCCAGCCAGGGCGCGCGGCTCATATGCGTCTGCGAATCGTTGAGCATGCGGCCGAGGCTGGGCGCGGGCGGTTGCAAGCCCAGACCGAGATAGGACAGCCCCGCCTCGACCAGCAAGGCGACGGCGAACTGGCTGGCGGCCTGAACGCAGAGCAGGCCGAGCAGGCTGGGCAGGACATGAATGGCGGCGACGCGCAGCCGCGTGGCGCCAAGAGCGATCGCGGCGCGCACGAAGGGACGACTCCAGATCTGACCGGCGGCCGCGCGGACGAGACGCGCGAATATCGCCGCATTGGCGATCGCGATCGCGAGAGTCACGGCGAACGGTCCCGGTCCGACCAGCGCGGTGACGACGACCGCCGCCAACACCGCGGGGAAGGCGAAGATGAAATCGACCAGACGCATGGCGCCCTCGTCGAGCGGCCCGCGCCAGGTCGCGGCGACCAGACCAGCCGCGGTGCCGATCGTCCCGCCGAGCACGACGCCGCACGCCGCGATGGCAAGCGAGTTGCGCAAGCCCGCCATGATCATCGACGCGATGTCGCGGCCGAAATGGTCCGTGCCGAGCCAATGCACCAGATCGGGCGCGAGCCAGCGTCGCGCCATCGCGATGCGCATCGGCGCATGCGGCGTCCAGAGCAGCGACAGCATCGCGAGCGCGATGGCGAATGCGACGATCGCGGCGCCGAGCAGCAGCGTCGGATGGCGCTGGCTCATCGCGCGCGCGTGCGCGGGTCGAGCGCCGCGCAGGCGAGATCGGTCGCGACATTGATCACCAGCACCATGGCCGCGATCGCGAGCACCACGTTGCGCACGACGATCAGATCGTTCTGCTGGATGGCCTGGAAGACGAGCCGACCGAGGCCGGGCAGCACGAACACATTCTCGACGATGATCGAGCCGGCGAGCAGCACCGCGAATTGCAGTCCGAACATCGTCGCCGCCGGAACCATGGCGTTGCGCAGCATGTGGCGCAGCAGGACACGCGCCGGCGTCAGGCCCTTGGCGCGGGCGGTGCGCACGTAGTCCTCGCGCGCCGTCTCGAGCAGCGCCGCGCGCAGTAGCCGCAGCAGGATCGCGGCTTGCGGCAAGGCCAGCGCGATGGCCGGCAGCGTCAGCGCGCGCAGGCACGGGCCGATCCCGGACTCCCAACCCGGGAAGCCGCCCGAATCGATCCATCCCAGCCGCACCGAGAACACCAGCACGAGCAGGATCGCGACCCAGAAATTCGGCGTCGCCAATCCGAGCTGAGCGCCGGAGGAGATCACGACATCCGGCCACCGGCGATGATGCAGCACCGCGAGCAGCGCGAGCGGGCCCCCGATCAGCAGCGTGATCGCCGCCGCGTAGAGCCCGAGCGGGCCGGTGACCAGCAGCGCTTGCACGAGCAACTCACCGACGGGCACGCGATAGCGGTAGGACACGCCGAGCTCGCCCCTCGGAATGCCGGCGAGCCACGCCCCCAAGCGCTCCAGCGGCGGCAGATCCAGCCCGAGCAGTCGACGCGCGGCGGCGATCGTGTCCGGCCGCGCTTCCGTGCCGAGCATGTTGATCGCCGGATCGCCGGGGATCAGGTCGAGCAGCACGAAGCTGCCGATCGCGACGGCCAGCAAGGTGCCGAGCAGGGAAGCGAGCTTGCGCGCGATCAGGCTGGCCATCGAGCGCGCGCGCGGCTCAGTCGCGCCAGAACGCCTTGGTCACGTCATTGGCCTGTACCGG
>JANNTF010000023.1:0-1448 GCA_031403455.1 Alphaproteobacteria bacterium
TGCCGGCCTGCAGCACGTAAGCGCTCTCGCCGATCATGTGCATCGGCTCGCCCCAAGTCGGCGGGAAGCCCGGCGCCAGGCCATAGCCCGACGTGTGGACGCGGCCATGCTCGAGACCGGCCGCGCCGATCACGCGCTTGGCCGCTTCATGCGGCACCACGGCCGGCACGCCGTGACGGATCTCGGCGATCATCACGTCGCAGGCGTGGCGCACAAGGTCGTAGATCTCGCGCATGCGCGGCGTCGGCGCGCCCATGCTGAACTGCCGGCCGATCGTCGCCGTGTAGCGCTTGTAGGCCGAGCCGTATTCGATATTGCCGAAATCGCCGCGGCGCAGTTTGCGATGCGTCGGCGCGCCATGGCTGAAGCAGGAACGTTCGCCCGACACGAGATTGAGCGTGCTGGCCGCGAGGCCGCTGCCCGATGACAGCAGCGAGTCGTAGACCTTCCCCGCCAGAGCGAGTTCCGTCCGGCCTTCCTTCAACGCGCCGGCGAAGACCGCCATCGCGCCATCGGCGATGCGGCTCGCCTCGCGGATATAGACGAGCTCCGCCGGCGACTTCACCAGCTTGAGGTCGTGCACCAGATTGGTCGGCTCGGCGACGAGATCGCTGCCGAGCAGCTGCTTGAGCCGCACGTAGTGATGCGGATGCAGATAATAGGCGGGCACTTCGATGCCGATGCGCGCGCCGCGCAGAGCGAGCTTTCCCGCGGCGCGCTCGAACGCGTCGATCGGATCGTCGGAATTGCCGCCGCCCCAGGTCCAGACCTGGTCGACCAGCGCGTCGTCGCGGAACTCGTTGCCCTCGCCGTCGCGCGTGAGAATGCTGAAGGGGCCAGGCCTCGCGGAGACGAACAGGCACTGGAATTCCTGATAACTCTTGGCATCCGAGCCGGTCAGAAAATGAATCGACACGGGATGGAAGAGCACCAGCCAGTCCAGGCCGGCGGCGGCGATCGCCGCGCGCACACGGGTGCGGCGCGCGGCGAATTCCTCGGCGGAGAAATCATGCTTCGACATGGTCCTGAATCGCCGGCGATGTTCAGAGCGGCGGCAGCGGCTGCATCGGGCCACCGAGCCACTTCAAGTGCAGCTTGTCGAGTTCGCCGTTCAGCGTGATCTGGAAGATGAACGTGTCCACCCAGCGCAGCATATTATGCTCGCCCATCTTCATCGTCACATGCGCCGGCGCGCGGCGAAGGGCGAATTTGAAGTCGAATTCCTTGCCCGGATTGCGCTTCGCGAGTTCGGGCACGACGACGCTATTGGCCGCGAGAAGCTGGGATTGGCCCGACAGATAGGCCTGCACCGCGCTCGCATTGTCCTCGGTGCGCATGATGTCGGCGCCGGGATTCAGGGATGTCAGGACGAGATCCTCGGTCGTGCCCTTGGCCACGCTGGTCTTGAGCCTGGTCACGTCGGCGGCCGATTTCACCACCAGCTGCTT
>JANNTF010000024.1:0-18510 GCA_031403455.1 Alphaproteobacteria bacterium
CAGCGAGGCGGCCGTCGTTTTCCAACCCCGGCCCGCGATGATCCAATAACACGGCGCCCCTCCTCGAGTCGAGGAGGGGCGACAAGTATTGGCTGGCGTGAGCCCGGAAGAAGTGTGCGTGCCGTAGCATTCGAGCAGGGACGTCCCATTCTCACGCCGTCACCAAAACGTAAGAGCAGCATCACCACGATGTCGTCTGGGCGGCGGATCTAAGGGGTTCATGTCTCCTTGGGAGGGAATGGGATGCCCAATTTCTATCGTCGTCTTGCAGTCACCTTCGTCGCCGGCGCGGCCTGCATCGTCGGCGGGTTCGCGGCGGCACGCGCGTCGGAGATGCGACTCGCGGTCACCGACGTGGTCGGCCTCGAGAATCTCCAGCGCGAATGGGGTCCGTTCCAGAAGGCGCTGAAGGAGACCTCGGGAATCGATTTCCGGTTCTTCCCGGTGCCGAACCGGACCGCCGCCGTCGAGGCGCTGAACTCCAAGCGCGTGGATGTCGTGCTGACCGGGCCGGCGGAGTATGTGGTTTTCCGCGTGCGCACCAACGCGGTGCCGGTGGTCGGCCTGACCCGGGTCGATTACTTCTCGAACATCGTCGTGCGCGCCGTCTCGCCGTACAACGCGCCCGCCGATCTGAAGAACCAGAAATTCGGACTCGGCTCCATCGGGTCGACCTCGCGCCACCTCGGTCCGATGCAGGCGCTGGCCGATCACGGGCTCGATCCGCGGCGCGACGTTCAGCCGGTCCACCTCTCCACCAGCGTGCTGCTCGAGGCGCTGAAGCGCGGCGACGTCGCCGCTGCCGGCATGAACAACACCGATTTCACGCGGCTGCGCGAGCGCAGTCCCGACCTCTCCTTTCGCGTGATCGCGCGCGGCCGCGATCTGCCGATGGATCTCATCCTCGCCGGCCCGCATGTCGCGGCGGCGGAGATCGAGACGCTGCGTGCCGCCTTCAAGCAGCACGGCGCGAAGTTGATCGACGCGATCCTCGGCGGCGGCGACGAGAATCAGAAGTTCAAGGGCATGCACTGGATCACGACCATCAAGGACGAGGACTACAACTACATCCGGCGCATGTACGCCACGATCGGTCAGCCGCAATTCTCCGAGTTCGTCGGCAACTGAGATGGCGGTCGCGCTGACAGCGGTCGAGGCGACCGCGAGTTCGGCGCGTCAGCTGCCGCGCATCACCGTCGATGCCCGGCTGGCGGTCCGCGTCACGGGGTTGCGCAAGCGTTTCGGCGAGACTCCCGTCTTGTCCGAAATCGGGTTCCAGGTTCGTCAGGGCGAGGCGGTCGCCCTGATCGGGCCCAACGGCGCCGGCAAGTCGACGCTGCTTCGGCTGCTGGTGCGGTTGATCGAGCCCGATGCCGGGGAGATCCGGGTCCTTGGCGACGACGTATGCGCGGCGAACGAGGCGGAGCTGCGGCGCCTGCGCCGGCGAGTCGGCTTCGTGTTCCAGCAGCACAATCTCGTGGGGCGCGCGAGCGTGCTCACCAATGTCGTGCACGGCGCGCTCGGCCGCGTGTCCTGGCTTCGCGCCGGCTCGCATCGTCTCGCGCCAACGGCGTTGCGCGCGGAGGCGCTGCGCTGTCTCGCGCGTGTCGGGCTCGCCGACTTGGCCTTGCAGCGCGCGGATCGATTGTCGGGTGGGCAATCGCAGCGCGTGGCGATCGCGCGGGCGCTGATGCAGCGCCCGGACCTGCTGCTGGCCGACGAGCCCGCCGCGAGTCTCGATCCTGTCGCCGGTGAGGAGGTCATGCGCGTGTTCCGTGATCTCGTGGATCGTGATGCCCTGACTCTCGTCTTCACCTCGCATAATCTCGCGCATGCGCGCCGCTTCGCCGATCGGGTCATCGGGCTGCGGCAAGGTCGCCTCGTGGTCGATTGCGCCGCCGAGATGCTGAACGATCGTGCCGCCGATGCGCTCTACGGCTGAGCTGCCGATCCCGGCGCGCTTCGGCGCCCCCAACGCGATCGGCTTCGTGATCGTGGTAGCCGCCGCTGCTTTCGTCGTGACCTCCGTGCGCGCGACCGATGTCTCGCTCGCCGAGCTGCTGCGCGGCTGGCCGCATGCTTTGCGCATCCTGAGCGAGATGATGCCGCCGAGCGTCGCACGCCTCGGCCCGGTGTCTGCCGCCCTGCTGCAGACCTTCCAGATGGCGGTCGCCGGCACCGTGATCGGCTGCGCCCTGAGCCTGCCGCTCGCTGTCTTGGCGACGCGTCATCTCAGCCCGCATCCCTTGATTCATCACGGCGTGCGCTTCGCGATCGCGATCTGCCGCACCGTGCCGGATCTCATCTGGGCGCTGCTCTTCGTTGCCATCGTCGGACTCGGTCCCTTCGCCGGCGTTTTGGCGATCCTGGTCGACAAGATCGGGTTCTGCGCGCGCTTCTTCGCCGAAGCGATGGAGGAGGCCGATCGTCGTCCGCAGGAGGCCTTGCGCGCGCTCGGCGCATCGTCATTCGGGGTGATCGCTGGCGCCGTGGTGCCCGCCGCCGTTCCCTCGATGATCAACACCGCCTTGTTCTCGCTCGAGAAGGCGACGCGATCCTCGGTGATCCTTGGCCTCGTCGGCGCCGGCGGCATCGGCATCGAGTTGCAGGTGTCGATGGACATGTTCCGCTACGACGAGGCGGCCACGATCATCCTCGCGATCCTGATCCTGGTCGTCGCCGTCGAACAGGCGAGCGCGTGGCTGCGCCGGCGCGTGATGTGACCGGCCGCGCTCGCGCCGCATCACCGTCTCAGGCAGCCAGTCGCGCGCCGCTGGCGTCGACATAGATCGGCCGGCCGGCGACGAAGGTTGCGATCACGCGCGGTAGGACAGGGTCGCTGTCGTCGACGATGACGATGTCAGCGCGTTTCCCGATCTCGAGCGTGCCTCTATCGGTCAGCCCCGACGCTGCCGAGGGATTGGCCGCGATCAGCGCCCAGGCCTGCGGCAGATCGACCACGCCATCGCGGACCAGTCGCAACGCGCCCTGCATCAGGGACGGGTAGTAGTAATCCGAGGTCAGCACGTCGCAGAGGCCGCGCGCGACCATGGAGGCGGCGCCGACGCCATCGAGATGGCTGCCTCCGCGAACCACATTGGGCGCGCCGAAAATCACAGTTTCGCCGCGGCTTCGCGCGTCGTCCGCCGTGTCCGCCGTCTTCGGAAACTCCGATATCGAGCAGCCCAGGGCGCGGAACTGGGCGCGCATCGCCGGCGTCTCGTCGTCATGGGAGGCGAGCGGGAGTCCGGCCCGGCGAGCCGCCGCCGCCAACCGCGCCGTCGCGCCGGCGACTTCGGCCGATCGATCGTGCATCCGGCGCAGCAGGGCAGCGAACTCTACCGGATCGAGCCCGGTTCGATCACCGTAGCGGAGCAGCGCCTTGGGATTGTCGGCCTTGGCCAGCATCGGCGGCGTGTGATCGTTGAAGGCCAGCAGGTCGATCCGCCCGGCGGCGATCCACGCGCAGATCTCGTCCACGGCGTCGAGATTGTAAGCCTCTTGCCGGAGATGGAGGCGCGTGTCGCATCCCAGACGCGGCCGCACGCGTTCGAGAGCGCTGAGGAAAGCGAGCATCGTCTCGCGGCTGCGCAAGCCGGGCTCGAAGGAATAGGTGATGGCGTGGAACGCGGTCGTGATGCCGTTGGCGGCCATCTGGCGATCGGTGTCGTGCAGCGCCAGCTCCATGCCGAAATGCACGCCCGGTCGCGGCATGATCTGCCGTTCGAAGGCATCGCCGTGAAGATCGACGATTCCGGGCAGCACCAGCATCTCCTGTGCATCCCAGCGGCGCGTGGGACGCCGCGAACCGTCGAGGCCGGCGATCTCGCCGTCGTCGACGGCGATCGCGCCGCTGCCGATGCTGCCATTCGGCAGGAGAATGCGGCGCGAGGTGATCTCATGGCTGGACATCGCGGACTCCGGTGAAGGTCGAGGATCTCCGCTAGGGCCAGCGCGTGACGACGGCGTGACGGCCAGGTGAAGCTTGGCTGTCGGCACCTTGGCTCACGCGCAACCGCCATGTCTTCGTCAACGAAGCGTCACTCGAATCTGATTACTTCGTTACATCGATTCACAGTGGAGCGGATCCGTGTCGCCACCCGATGCTGTTGCGTTCACGACCCCGCGTCAGCGCTGGATGGGCATCCTTGCCCGCGCCGGCGTCGAAGCGTTGGAGCGTCACGTCGCTGCACTTACGCAGCTGCCCGCCTACCAGGCCGTCCGTCCTCCGGAGACCGGCCTGGTGATGATGCGCGGGCGCGCCGGCGGCGACGGGGCAGCGTTCAATCTGGGCGAACTCACCGTCACACGATGCGTGGTGAAGACGGGGACCGGGCCGCTCGGCTTCGGCTATGTGGCGGGCCGCAGCGCGCGGCATGCCGAACTCGCGGCGGTGTTCGACGCGTTGCTGCAGCAGGAATCCTGGCAGTCGCTACTGCTTTCGAGCGTGATCGACCCGCTCGCTGCCGATCAGGCGCGTGATCGGTCGCGTCGCTGGGCCGAGGCGGCGCGCACGAAGGTCGATTTCTTCACGGTCGTGCGCGGCGAGGGATGACCATGGACCTGCTCACGGCGCCGGCCGCCTACGACATGGGTTCGGGCTTTCGCGATCCCGTGGCTGACAGCCAGGCCGTGTTCCGATCGACGATGGCTGCGATGGCGAGGCCCGGCGACGTGACAGAGTTCGTCCTGAATCTCGAGCCGCCGCCGCCGCTCGACCCGGCGATGGCCGCGATCGCGCTCAGCCTGCTCGATTTCGAGACGTGCTTCTGGCTTCCCGAGGAGGCCGGCGATGCAAGGTCATGGCTTCGCTTCCACACCGGTGCGCGCGTCGCATCGAATCCCGGAGATGCCGATTTCGTTCTCGTCCCGCGAGGCGGCGTCTGTCCGCCGCTCGACGCGCTGCATCTCGGCAGCGATGAGGAGCCGCATCGATCGGCTACGGTCATTCTCGGGATTGAGGATTTCGATCGCGGTGCGGTTTTGCGTCTGACCGGTGCAGGCATTCGCGACGAGACGCAACTCGCGATCGCCGGACTCGCGCCTGCTGTGCTGGCCGCGCGTCACGCGCTCGGCGATTTATTCCCGCGGGGCGTCGATCTCATCTTCACCGCCGGAAATCGCGTTGCGGCCATCCCGCGCACCACCCGCATGGAGCGTTGAATGGTCTATGTCGCCGTCAAGGGTGGCGAGCGTGCGATCGATGCGTCGCTCGAACTGCTGGCGAAGAGCCGTCGCGGGGACCCTGCGATTCCCGAGCTGTCCTTGCAGCAGATCGACGCGCAGCTCGCCCTCGCCGTCGATCGGGTGATGACCGAGGGATCGCTCTATGACCGCGAACTCGCGGCGCTCGCCATCAAGCAAGCGCGCGGCGACATGATCGAAGCGATCTTCCTGCTCCGCGCGTATCGCACCACCTTGCCGCGCCTGGGCTTCGCGGCGCCGCTTGATACGGGTGCGATGCGGCTCAGCCGCCGGATCTCCGCGGCCTACAAGGACATTCCAGGCGGGCAGGTGCTAGGCCCGAGCTTCGACTACACGCATCGTCTGCTCGATTTCTCGCTCGCTTCGACGGCGCCCAAGCGCGGCGTCCAGACCGCAACCGATGCTCTCGGCGCCGAGCAGCCGGCGATGCCGCGCGTCGTCGACATCCTCGGCGCGGAGGGACTGATCGAGCCGGAACTCGATGCGGGCGACGAGCCGCGCGACATCACGCGCGAGCCGCTCCATCTGCCGGCCGAGCGGGATGTTCGTCTGCAGTCGCTGGCGCGCGGCGACGAGGGCTTCCTGCTTGCGCTCGCGTATTCGACCCAGCGCGGCTACGGGCGCAATCATCCCTTCGCGGGCGAGATTCGTTTCGGCGAGGTCGCGGTCGCCTTCGTTCCCGAGGAGCTCGGCTTCGCGATCGAGCTCGGCGATGTCGAGGTCACCGAGTGCCAGATGATCAACCAGTTCAAGGGCTCGGCCGACATGCCGCCGCAATTCACGCGCGGCTATGGCCTCGCCTTCGGTCATGCCGAACGCAAGGCGATGTCGATGGCGCTCGTCGATCGCGCGCTGCGCGCGCGCGAGTTCGACGAGGCGATCGACGGTCCCGCGCAGGACGAGGAGTTCGTGCTCGCGCATGCGGATAGTGTCGAGGCTTCGGGATTTGTTCAGCATCTGAAGCTGCCGCATTACGTCGACTTCCAGTCCGAGCTGATGGCGGTGCGCGACCTGCGCGCGCGGATCGCCAGGGCGGAGGCCGCGGAATGAACGCGGAAGCCGGCTATAATTTTGCCTATCTCGACGAGCAGACGAAACGGATGATCCGCCGCGCGCTGCTCAAGGCGATCGCCATCCCCGGCTATCAGGTGCCGTTCGGCAGCCGGGAGATGCCGCTCGCCTATGGCTGGGGGACCGGTGGCATGCAGATCACCGCCGCCGTCATCGGGCGCGCCGACGTGCTCAAGGTCATCGACCAGGGCGCCGACGATACGACCAACGCGGTGTCGATCCGCCGCTTCTTCGCGCGCACGACAGGCGTGGCGACGACCGAGCGGACCGCGGAAGCGACGCTGATCCAGACTCGCCACCGCGTCCCCGAGCAGAAGCTGCGCGACGGGCAGATCCTCGTCTACCAGGTGCCGATCCCGGAGCCGTTGCGCTTCATCGAGCCGCGCGAGATCGAGACCCGCAAGATGCATGCGCTGAGCGAATACGGCGTGATGCACGTCAAGCTCTACGAGGACATCGCGCGGCATGGCCGGATCACAACCGCCTACGACTACCCCGTGCGCGTGAATGGCCGCTACATCATGGCGCCGACGCCGATCCCGAAATTCGACAATCCCAAGATGGATCGCATGCCCGCACTGCAGCTCTTCGGTGCTGGCCGCGAGAAGCGCATCTACGCGATCCCGCCCTACACGCCGGTCAAGAGCCTGGATTTCGAGGATCATCCCTTCACGGTCGAGCGACCGGACAAGCCCTGCGCGCTGTGCGGCTCGACCACGAGCTTCCTCGACGAAATCGTCACCGACGATCGCGGCGGCCGCTTGTTCGTGTGCTCGGACACCGATTACTGCGGCGAGCACCAGGCCGAGCAGCGGCAGCGGGCGAAACGCGCATGAGCGCGGCGCCGCTGCTCGCGGTCGAGGGTCTGACGCATCGGTTCGGGCGCCTGGTCGCTTGCCGCGATATCGCCTTCGACCTGTGGCCGGGCGAGATCCTCGCCGTCGTCGGCGAATCCGGATCCGGAAAATCGACCCTGCTGAACTGCCTGTCCGGCGGCCTGCTGCCCGAAGCGGGCCGAGTGTCCTACCGACTGCGCGACGACAGCGTGCTCGATCTCTGGCAGGCGAGCGAGGCGCAGCGCCGCCTGCTGATGCGCACGGATTGGGGCCTCGTGCACCAGAACCCGCGCGACGGGCTGCGTCTGCGGGTCTCGGCTGGCGGCAATATCGGCGAACGCCTGATGGCCGTCGGTGCGCGGCATTACGGGGACATCCGTGCGACGGCCGAGGATTGGCTCGGCCGGGTCGAGATCGATATGGCGCGGATCGACGACCGTCCGACCTCTTTCTCCGGCGGCATGCAGCAGCGTCTCCAGATCGCCCGCGTGCTCGTGAGCAAGCCGCGCCTCGTCTTCATGGATGAGCCGACGGGCGGGCTCGACGTATCGGTCCAGGCCCGGCTCCTCGATCTCATCCGCGGACTCGCGCGCGACCTCGATCTCTCGGCGATCATCGTCACCCATGACCTCGCCGTCGCGCGCCTGCTGGCGCATCGCATGATGGTGATGCGCGCGGGCGAGGTGGTCGAGCAAGGGCTGACCGATCGTGTGCTCGACGACCCGCAACATCCCTATACCCAGCTCCTCGTCGCCTCGGTTCTCACGCCATGAACGCCGCCTTGAATCTGGTCGATGTCGCCAAGACTTTCACCTTGCACAATCAGGGCGGCACCCGCTTGCGTGTGCTTGGCCGCACCACGCTATCCGTGGCGGCGGGCGAATGTGTCGCGCTGGTCGGGCCGTCGGGGATCGGCAAGAGCACTGTGCTGCGCATCGCCTACGGCAATTACGGCGCCGATCGTGGCCAGGTGCTGGTCGAGACCGCGACAGGCAGCATCGATCTCGCGCGCGCCGCGCCGCGCGACGTGATGGCGCTTCGCCGTCGACTGATCGGCCATGTCAGCCAGTTCCTGCGCGTGATCCCGCGCGTGCCGACACTGGAGATCGTCGCCGAGTCCGCTCGTCTGGCCGGCCAAATGCCGGGCGAAGCGCGCGAAGCCGCGGCGACTATTCTGTCGCGGCTGCAGATACCCGGGCGCCTGTGGTCGCTCTCGCCGACGACCTTTTCCGGCGGCGAGCAGCAGCGCGTGAACATCGCGCGGGTCATGGTGGTGCCGTTCGCGATCCTGCTGCTCGACGAGCCCACGGCGTCACTCGACGCGGAGAACCGCGCGATCGTCGTCGAGCTGATCGTCGCCGCCCGGCAGCGTGGCGCTGCTATCCTCGGGATCTTCCACGATGCCGATACGCGGGCCGCCATCGCAACTCGTGAGATTGACTTCGTCGCACTCGCCGAGGCCGCGTGATGACCGAGATGATCTTCACCAATGCGCGGGTCGTCACCCGCAATGCCGTGGTTGCAGGGACTGTGGTCGTTTGCCGCGGGCAGATCTGCGAGATCAGCGATGCGGCATCCTACGCCGCCGGCGCGATCGACTGTGACGGCGACTATCTGTTGCCCGGCTTGATCGAGCTGCACACCGATAATCTCGAAAAGCACGTCACGCCACGGCCTGCGGTCCACTGGCCCACGCGCGCCGCAGTGATGGCGCATGATGCGCAGATCGCAACCTCCGGGATCACCACCGTTTTCGATGCCCTGACCATCGGCGACATCTGGGGCAACCCGACGCGCGCGATGTTCCTGCGTGACATGGTCGAGGCACTCGATGCCGCGAGTTCGGCCGGTGCGCTTCGCGCCGAGCATCTGCTCCATCTGCGCGCGGAACTCAGTCACGCCAATCTGATGGAGACCTTCGAGGCGCTGGCGGACCATCCGCGCGTGCGCGTCGTCTCGTTGATGGATCACACGCCGGGGCAGCGGCAATTCGCCGATCTCGCGGTCTATCGGCGCTACTACCAGGGCAGGAACGGGCTGACCGACGCCGCGATGGACGCGCTGATCGCACAGCATCGCGAAGCACAGCGCCGTCATGCCGGCCCCAATCGTCAGCGTGTGCTGGAGCTGTCGCGCAGCCGCGGCTTCACGCTCGGCAGTCATGACGATGCCTGCGCCGCCCATGTCGACGAGGCGGCAGCAGACGGGCTGACCTTCACCGAGTTCCCAACCACGCCGGAAGCGGCCTGCTCCGCACGCGCGCAGCGTATCGCGATCCTGCTCGGGGCGCCGAATGTCGTGCGCGGCGGCTCGCACTCGGGCAATGTCTCGGCGCTGAACCTGGCAAGCGAAGGCCTGATCGACGTGCTGTCTTCCGACTACGTACCGGCGAGCCTGATGCATGCGATCATGATCCTGCATCGCGGCTCGAACATGCCGTTGCCCGACGCCGTTGCTCTGGCGTCGGCCTCTCCGGCCGAACTGCTCGGCCTCGACGATCGCGGCCGGATCGAGCCCGGTCGTCGCGCGGATCTGGTGCGCGTGCACGGCGACCAGGATTTTCCGGTCATCCGCGCGGTCTGGCGTCAGGGAGAACGCGTGGCATGACCGATGCGCGCTACGCGGTCTACTGGTCGCCGCGGCCCGAGACGGCGCTGGCCGCATTCGGGCGAAACTGGCTCGGACGCGATGCGGAAACGGGCCAGCATCTCGATCCGCTGATCAATCGCAGCCTGGCCGCTGAGGGCTGGTGCGCAGTGGTGGGGGAGCCGGCGCGGTACGGCTTTCACGCCACGCTCAAGCCGCCCTTCCGATTGGCGCCTGAGATGACCCTTGCGGCGCTCGAGGAGGCGACGCGGTCGCTGGCGGCGATGACCGCATCGCTCGCGCCTTTCAGGCTCCGCCTCGCGAGCCTCGATGGATTCCTCGCGCTGATCCCGATGGACCCGGTGCCGGGGATGGCGGATCTGGCCGCACGCTGCGTCGCATCTCTTGATCCGTTCCGCGCGGCCGCCGACGCGGACGAACTCGCGCGCCGCCGCGCCGCCGGATTGACGCCGGCCCAGGACGCGCTGCTGCAGCGCTGGGGCTATCCATTCGTGATGGACGAGTTCCGCTTTCACATCACGTTGACGCGCAAGCTGGCGCCCGGGGCGCGTGCGGTCTTCGAGCCGGTGCTGGCGCCGCTCGCTTCGCGTGCCTGCGCCGCACCAATCGAGATCGCCGATCTCTGCCTGTTCGAACAGCCCGAACCCAGGGCGCCATTCAATATCCGGCGCCGCTTTCGCCTCGGCGCTATCGCGCGCGTCGCCCAATCAGCCTGAGACGCAGCGCACCCGAAGCTGCGTCGATCAGCGACACGGTGACGAGGATCATGAGGATGAGGAACATCGCCTCGTCCCAATTATTGACCCTGATCCGATCCGAGAGCTGCTGACCGATCCCGCCGGCGCCGACCACGCCGAGGATCGAGGCCGAGCGGATATTGGATTCGAAAAAATAAAGCAGGTTGGACAGCACCACCGGCCAGACCTGCGGCACGATGCCGAAGCGCATCACCTGGATCCGCCCGGCGCCGGTCGACTGCACGCCGTCGGTCTGGCGCCGGTCCGCGTTCTCCACCGCCTCGGCGATGATCTTCGCCAGCACACCGATATCGGCGACTGCGATCGCGAGCAGCCCGGCGAACGGGCCGAGGCCGACGACGTTCACAAAGATCAGCGCCCAGATCAGCGTGTCGATACCGCGCAGCCCGTCGAGGCCGCGGCGGAGCGTGAAGTGGAGCAGGCGCGAGGGCATCACGTTCTTGGCGGCGAGGAAGCCGAGCGGCAGGGCGACGATGAAGGCGAGCAGCGTGCCGAGAAAGGCCATCGCCAGAGTCTCGCCCAGTGCCGTGATGAATTCGCCTAGCCAGCCATTATGGGCCGGCGGGAACATGAACTGCAGCAGCCAGCCCAGCCGTCCCGCACCGTTCCAGAGCCGCTGAAGGTCGAAGAATCCGGTGCGCCACAGCGCGAGGATCAGCACCGCGGCCGTGATGAGCACGAGGCCGGCGCGCGCAAGTCGCTGCTGCGGCGCCGCGCCGAAGAGCCGGGGATGAGCGGCGCGCATGGTGACGACGTCGAGGCTGACGATCATGCGAGGTTCTCCCGTCCGATCAGTCGATGGCGCAGATGCTCGCTGCCGAGGTCGATCAGCGCCACGGCGATGATGATCAGCAGCACGATCGCGCTGATGTCCGGATAGATGAACTGCCGGATCACCAGGTAGAGTTCCTGGCCGATGCCCCCCGCGCCCACGAAGCCGATGATCGCGGCGCCGCGCACATTGATTTCGAAGCGCAGCAGCGCGTAGCTGAGGAAGTTCGGCAGCACCTGCGGCACGACGCCGAAAGCGACCGTCTGCGTCCAGTTTGCCCCGGCCGCGCGAAGGCCCTCGAGGGGTCCTTCATCGATGTTCTCGTTCACTTCGGAGAACAGCTTGCCGAGACTCCCCGCGCTGTGGACTGCGATCGCCAGTACGCCGGCCAGCGGGCCGATGCCGAAAGCGAAGACGAACACCAGGGCGAAGACGAGTTCCGGCACCGCGCGCGCCGTCTCGAGCAGCCGGCGGCAAGCGAAACACAAGGCGCGGCTGCGGGTGAGGTTCCGCGCCGCCGGGAAGGACAGGATCAGCGCGGCGATCGCCCCGAGCACCGTGCCGAGCAGCCCGATCACGACAGTGTCGAGCAGCAGCAGCAGCCAGTTGCCGATTCCCCAGTACCATTCCTTCACGTCGGCCACGATGCCGTCCCCGGTCGCGCGCGGTAATGTGCGGTCGAGATAGTTGAACAGCCCGCCGATCCCGTCGATCAGGCGATCGGGACGGACCTCGCCGACATGGACCGACGCTGCGAGAGCGATGAGAAAGAGACAGCCGCCGCCGAAGCTGCGAATGCGGCGGCCACGCGCCAGCGCGGCGTGGGCTTCCAGGACGGTGGCGACGGCCGCGTCGGCGCGCCGCATCAACTGGCGCGTCGGGCGCGCTGGTTGTCACGGACGAGCCGGATCATCGGCTCGTAATCGGCATGGCTCACTTCGCGGTAATGGCCGAGCTTGCCGTCGCCGAGCGATTTCCAGGCTTCCGCGTCGTCGTCCTTCATGCGCAGGAAGGCCTGCTTGACGGCGTCGCGCAGCGGCTCCGGCATGTCGCTGCGCACCGTCACCGGGCTCGTGGGCAAACGCGGCGACTTCCAGATCACGCGAACCGAGCCCTTCGGGATCATTCCCTTGTCCCACATGCGCGTGAAGTTCGAGCGCTCTTCGTTGTTCCACCATGTGGCGGCGGCGTCGAACGTGTCGTTGAGCAGCGCGATCAGGCTGTTCTCATGGCTGCCCGAGAACGCGGTCGAGCCGAAGAACTTCGCAGGATCGTAGCCGGCCTCGCGCATGAAGAAGGACGGCGCCTGGAATCCGGAAGCCGAGTTGGGATCGGCGAAAGCGAGCTTCTTTCCCCTGAGGTCGTCGAGCGTGCGGTACGCGCTCTGGGTCCGGACGACGACCACCGAGTGGTAGCCGAAATCGCCGGCGCTATCGACCGTGGCCGCGAGCGGAATCACCTTGCCGTTCGATACGATCCAAGCCTGGGCATAGGCCGCGGGACCGAGGCTGGCGATGTGCAGCTTGCCGGCGTTGAGCGCCTCGACGATGCCGGCATAGTCGGTCGCGTTGCGGAACTCCATCTTCACGCCCAGCGCCCGCTCGAGATAGGCCACCACGGGGCGATAGCGGATCACGCGATCGGCCTCGTTCTCAGCCGTGACGACGCCCATCGCGAGGACCGGGTAGCGGCTGCGCCACTCCTGGGCCAGGGCGGCAACCGATGGCAAGCATGCGGCACCGATCGCGGTGGCAAGTACCTTGCGCCTATTCATGACGATGATCCTCTCGCTGGTCTGCGTTCGCATTTCGGGTCAGGCGGCCGCTTCGATCGGCACGGACGCGGTGATCGCCCGCGGCGGCGCGATCTCCTGCTGCTCCGGCCCATTTCCGTAGATCGCCGCGACCGCCGATGCCGTCAGAGCCAGGGGCGCGTCGTCGAAAACGATGCGCCCGCTCGCCATGCCGATGATGCGATCGCAATATTCCCGAGCGACGTCGAGAGCATGCAGATTGCAGATCACCGTGATGCCATCATCGCGATTGATTCGCCGCAAGGCATCCATCACGACAGCGGAATTATGTGGATCGAGTGACGCGATCGGCTCGTCGGCGAGCACGAGCAGCGGCCTCTGCATCAGGGCGCGGGCGATGGCGACGCGCTGCATCTGGCCGCCCGACAATGTCTCCGCGCGCTGCAGCGCCTGCTCGATGAGGCCGAGACGCTGGAGGGCCTGGATCGCATCGACCCGCTCATCGTCACCGAACCTCAGGAACAGCGACGGCAGGGTCGCGTGATCGTTCAGGCGGCCGAGCAGCACGTTGGTCAGCACATCGAGCCGCGGGACGAGATTGAACTGCTGGAAGATCATCGCAGCGCTCTGCCGCCAATCGCGCAGCGCCTGGCCGCGCAGGGCGGTGACGTCGCGGCCATCGCAGGCGATGGTGCCGGCACTGGGCTCGATGAGCCGATTGAGCAGCCGCAGCAGTGTCGACTTGCCGGCACCGGAGCGACCGATCACCCCGACCATCTGTCCGCGCGGCACCTAGAACTCGACTCCGTTCACCGCGGCCACCGTGCCGAATCGCTTGGTCAATCCGCTGATCTGCAGCACGCGAGGCTCCCGGGCGGAGGAGGGATGAAAGTTCAGAATGGGGCCGGCCGCGTTCCCGTCGCGTGTCCGCAGCGTTGCGGCTTCATGACGTTGTCGCTGGTTCGAGCGGCGCGGTCTGGGATTTTGCCGCCAGCGTTCGCAAGATCGCGCAGAAACGCTGCGCGGAGTCTTCGATCGCGCCATCGTTCCGGATCGTCGCGTCGGCCGCGTCGGTGGTCAGCGCAAGCGCACGGGCTAGTCGCTGCGCGATCGTGGCCGCGGATTCCCGGCCACGGGCTGCCAGACGCTGCGCAAGCGTTTGCGGATCGGCTGTCACGAGAATGACGGCAACGTTTGGATAGGCGAGCCTGGCGTGCGCGATGATCCCGCGCGAGGTGTTCGCGATGACGCAGCGACCCTTGGTCAAAGCGGGCTGGATCACCGATCTCGGCAGGCCGTAACTGAGGCCGTGCACCTGCCACGACAAGGCGAACTCGCCGGCGACTTCGCGTACCGCGAAGTCCCGATCACTCAACGTGTCGACCTCCTCGTTTGCCGGATCGCTCGGTCGGGTGACGGCGCGACGCACAAAGATGAAGCGTTCATCGCTTGACAGATCGGCGCGCGCGCGACGCAACAGGCTGTCCTTGCCCGCGCCGCTGGGTCCAACGACCAGCACCAGGACTCCTGGATAGGCAGTTTCGTCCATCATCTCTGCACCCTGGAGAGCACCGCGGCATTGTCCACCGCTCCATGACCGCTTGATGACGCCGGGGTGAATCGTTCGCGCCACACGCGGGCCATCCCGTGTCGCGTCGCCCATCGCACATGGGAATGTCACCGAAGCGTCGCGATCACCGCCTATCCCATGGATACCGGAGGCGGACTCGATGCTCACTCTGAACCAGATCAGCAAAACATTCGGCGCCAAGACGGCGGTGGATGACGTGTCGCTGTCGATCGAGAGCGGCAGTTTCGTCGGCATCATCGGGCGATCGGGGGCGGGCAAGTCGACGCTGCTGCGGGTCGTGAACCGGCTGATCGATCCGAGCCGCGGCCGCATCGTCTTCGACGGCGTCGACGTCACCGGTCTGCGCGGTCAGGCGCTGCGTGACTGGCGCCAGCGCTCGGCGATGATCTTCCAGCAATTCAACCTCGTGGGCCGCCTGGACGTCATGACCAATGTCCTGATGGGCCGCCTCAATCACGCCACCACTGCACGCGCGATGTTCGGTGTCTGGACCCGCGAGGATCGCGCGCTTGCGCTTTCCGCGCTCGAGCAATTCGACATGGCGTCGTTCGCGGCACAGCGCGCCGAGTCGCTGTCCGGCGGCCAGCAGCAGCGTGTGGCGATCGCGCGCGCGCTGGTGCAGGAGCCGGATCTCATTCTCGCCGACGAGCCGATCGCCTCGCTCGATCCGCGCAATACCGCTCTGGTCATGGACGCCCTGCGGCGCATCAACCGGCATTTCGGCATTACGGTGATCTGCAACCTGCATTCCCTGGAAATCGCGCGCACCTATTGCGGGCGGCTGATCGGCATGAGCGCCGGACGAGTCGTGTTTGACGATTCGCCCCAAGGCCTGACTGACGCGGTGGCGCGGGAACTCTACGGGCTCGAAGCGGCCGAGGTGGTCGTCGCCGTCGAGGACCGCAACCACGCCCCGCTGGTGCTCGTTGGCAGCGCCGTCTGAAGGATCGTCCCATCCCAACCGGAAGAGGTGTTTCTATGAATCGTCGCTCAATGATGACGGCGGCCGCGCTGGCGGCCCTTGCGCTTCCGGCCGCGGCCCAGAGTTGGAAGCAAACCCATGCAGAGCTCGTCTTCGCGATCGTGCCGGCCGAGAACGCGTCGGGCGTCTCGGAACGATACCAGGCGTTCGGCGAGTATCTCGCGCGCGAACTCGGGGTGAAGGTGACGCTGCGGATCGCGAACGACTACGCGGCCGTCATCGAGGGAATGAAGGCAGGGCACATCCATCTCGGCTTCTACGGTCCGTCCTCCTACGTTCGCGCCTGGACCGTCACGCAACGCGGTGTCGAGCCCTTCGTCACGACCGTCAATGCCGACGGATCGATCGGCTACTACGCGGTCGCCTATGCGAAGGCCGCTGCGGCCGGCGGAAAACTTGAGGACTACAAGGGCAAGAATCTCTGCCTGGTCGATCCAAACTCGACCTCCGGCAACAACGTGCCGCGCTTCGCCATGAGCAAGATGGGCATCGATCCGGAGAAGTTCTTCGGCAAGGTCGTCTATGCCGGCAGCCACGAGAACGCGGTGACCGCGCTCACGCAAGGTACCTGCGACGTGGCGTTCAACTGGTGGAATTCCGAGACGGATTCGAACCTGACGCGCATGGCGAACAAAGGCATGGTGAAGCTGCAGGACGTCAAGACCGTCTTCCGTTCCGAGCTCATCGCCGGCTCGCCCTACGCCTATGTCGCAACGCTGCCGGCGGAGCTGAAGGCTGCCATCCGCCGGAGCTTCATGGAGGCGCCGATGAATGCGAGACTCGCGTTCGACCGGCTTTCCGACGGCAAGGATCTCGGCTTCCATGCCGTCACGCATGTCGACTACCAATCGGCCGTCGATCTCCAGAAATTCGTCGACGATCTGCGGCGCCGCCGCGGCTCCTAATGCGGGCCACCCGCGGGGTCGATCCGATCCCGCGCGTCGCTGCGATGCCGCAAGCTCTCACGCGTCTGCCCGATCGGCAGCTCGAGCCGCTGCGGCGCAGCTATGACCAGGCCGTTCGAGCCAAAAGGCGACAATGGCTGCTCGGCGGCGTGGCGCTCGGCTTGGCGGTTCTCGTGGCGGGACTCGTGGGCGAGGTCGATCTCGTGAGATTCGCAGCCAATGTGCATCGCTTTCCGGACTATGTCGGGCGGATCTTCGTACTCGAGAACGGGCGCCCGGTCTGGACCGATCCGCTGGAGTGGATGTGGGGCTGGAAGTTCTGGCTCGGACTGCTCGGCGAGACGATCCTGATCGCCTTCCTCGGGACGCTGCTCGGCGCCGTCGTCGGTTTCTTCCTGTGTTTTCTGTCGGCCCGCAACCTCGTCCAGAACGGCTGGTGGCGCGGCGCCGCCAAGCGGGCGCTCGAATTCTGCCGTACGGTCCCCGAGCTCGTCTTCGCGCTGATCTTCGTGCAGGCCTTCGGCCTCGGCCCGCTGCCCGGCGTGCTGGCGATCGCGATCCACACCATCGGTGCGCTGGGCAAACTGTTCGCCGAAGTCGTCGAGAACATCGACATGAAGCCGGTCGAGGGCGTGCATGCCTGCGGCGCGACCTGGAGCGAGACGATCCGCTACGCGGTGCTGCCGCAGGTGACGTCGAACTTCGCGAGCTACGCGCTGCTGCGCTTCGAGATCAACGTGCGCGGCGCTGCCGTCATGGGCTTCGTGGGTGCGGGCGGCATCGGCCAGGATCTGCTCGAGGCGATCCGCAAATTCTACTATTCGGATGTCAGCGCGCTGCTGGTCCTGATCATCGCGACGGTCATGGTCATCGACCTCGCGACCGAACGCCTGCGCCACGCGCTGCTCGGCCTGGAGAGGCGGGCATGACGCGCTCACATCAGCTTCTGGCGGGAGACGTGGCGAGCATCGCCGCACGACATCCGCAGGCTTTCGCCGCACCATGGCGCAAGCGCGCGGCGCTCCTCGCGCTGCTCGCGGCGCTCGGCGCCGTGATGATCTGGGGCTTCACCATGATCGGGATCCCCTGGTCGCGCTTCTTCGCCGGGCTCGGCAAGCTCGGCCAGTTCATGGTCTTCATGCTCCCGCCATCGACGGGCAGCTGGGCGAAATTCCTGATCTATCTTCACGCCCTGGCCGAGACGGTCGCGATCGCCTTTCTCGGCACCTTGATCGCGGCGCTGCTCGCGATGCCGCTCGGGTTTCTCGCCGCCAAGAACGTGGTGCCGCAGGCCGTGCTGCATTTCCTGTCGCGGCGGATGCTCGACACGGTTCGCGGGGTCGACGAGCTGATCTGGGCCCTGATCTGGATCAACGTCGTCGGACTCGGCCCCTTCGCGGGCATCCTCGCCGTGGCGGCGGCGAATACGGGTGCGTTCGGCAAGCTGTTCTCCGAAGCCCTCGAAGCCGCCGACCGCAAGCAAGTCGAAGGCGTGCTGTCGACCGGGGGAAGCGCCGCGCAATCCGTGCGCTACGGCCTGCTGCCGCAGATCGTGCCCGTCATGCTCAGCCAGGTGCTCTACTACTTCGAGTCCAACACGCGCTCCGCGACCATCATCGGCATCGTCGGCGCCGGCGGCATCGGCCTGCATCTCGCCGAACAGATCCGCGTGCTCGAGTACCAGCATGTTTCGGCGTTGGTCCTCATGATCCTGGTCGCCGTCGTCGCGATCGATTTCCTCTCGACCCGCCTGCGGCTAGCTTTGATCGGGCGTAATGAGGTGCGCGCATAGAGGCGCATGAAGGCAAAACTTGCCGAGATGTTCTACCTGGCGGCAAGCATCGCCGACCAAAGCGCAGTGCAAGGTCGCTACCACGCGCTAACCCCCGGCCGAGCACGAGTGAAGCAGAAGCGCTCTCCGGCTCGATCGTGCGCGCGGTCATTGAGACTCGCGGCGCCGCCCCGATTCTCAAGGCGACGTCTGCCGATATGGGCCTGGCGTCAGAGCTTCTCTTTGACGTCGCGCGCGG
>JANNTF010000025.1:0-6702 GCA_031403455.1 Alphaproteobacteria bacterium
CGACAGGCCGACTTCGAACCGGTCCTCGGTCACCACCAGGTCCCAGAACTGGTGCTGCAAAATCACGGTCATTTCTTCCGGATATTGCGCCAGCAGCCGCGGCGACAGCTTCACGCCGTCGGCGGTGGACAGAAAAGTGATGAAGAAATGATGTTCCTCGGGCAGGCCGTGCTCGGCGGCGTCGGTCAAGACGCGGCGCAGCACCCCGCGCAGCGCGTCACGCGCCAGCACGTCGTATCGGATATGATCGGTCGCCATTATCAGGTCCTGTCGCGTTCAAAGCCATTTTGCGGATCGGCGGCACTGCCTTTGTGCCCCGACTCGCCTGTTGCCGCCATGCTACCCCGGCAGCGGGCCGAGGTCAGCAGCCGTGGCCGCCGATGGCGGAAATTCCAGCAGATCATTCGAACAGCAGGCAAATCAAATGAAGTCGAGGTTGCAATGTGGAGGCGCCGGGTGCTGCGCCCGGGTCCGAATGGTAGACCGCCATTTATTTCCATAACCGGCGAACCGGCAACCCCAATATAAGCGGCAAATGGCTGGAAAAACAGGGCCGGATCGTGCGTCTGGACCCGGAATGCGACCGGGGAGGCGGGACTTCCGGAATATCGGTTGGGCGTCTCGGCCGGCAGTGACAATAGGCTTCGGATCGAGCGAAAGAGGGTGCGCGCGCTGCCACCTGGGAAGTCACAGCGCGCCGATCCGGAGTCAGGCATGAACAGCGTGTCACCGACGAAGACGTCGTCGCCGATCCGGTAGCTCACGCAGGCGGGCGTGTGCCCGGGTGTGTGCATGACCTCGATCTCGAGGGCACCAAGCGCGATGCGATCGCCGTCTGCCAGAAGGCGATCGAATGCGCTGCCATCGGGAACCAGGTCGGCCATCGCGAAGATGGTCTGGAAGATCGTCTGCACCTCCGTGATGCGCGCGCCGATCGCGATCGGCGCGCCAGTCGCCTGGCGGAGATAATTGCCGGCGCTCAGATGATCGGCATGGGCATGTGTCTCCAGGATCCAGACGATCCGCCAGTCCAGCTCGCGCGCCTGTTTGAGAATCTGATCGGCCGCCAATGTCGCCGTTCGCCCTGACCTGCGGTCGAAATCCAGTACCGGATCGATGATCGCCGCGACGCGTGCGGTTGGATCCCCGACGAGGTAGCTGACGGTGTTGGTGGCCTCATCGAAATAGGCATGGATACCCGGCTTCATCCTGCGCTCCTCCGGCTCATGCCCAGACAATAGGCGCACTTGGAATGCCCTGGCGAGGTGATCGATCCACGGATGGCGGGGAGGATGCGTCGTCGATGCTTGACGGCTCAGGCGGCTTGGCCAAACCTCACCGGGTTTATTTCGCGTAGGGGAAAAAGCCATGTTCGGTTCATATCGTTGGCGCTTCGCATTTCTACTCGGGGCCATCATCAGCCTGGGCATCGTCGCGCCCGGTGGTGCGCAGGATGCGCGGATCTACGGCAAGTCGGATCCGGCGGCGAAGAGCGGCGGCCGCATGGTCGTCGGCTCGCTGACCGAGCCGCCCGCGCTGGATCCGTATCATCAGGGCGCCGATGCGCGCATCCGCGTCACCGTGCTCTCGTATCAGGGGCTGTTCTACGAGGATGCGAGCGGCGAGGCGGTGCCCCTGCTCGCCGAGAGCTACACGGCGGCGCCCGACGGGCTCAGCTACACCTTCAAGCTCCGTCGCGGGGTCAAGTTCCATACCGGTCAGACCATGACGGCGGCCGACGTGAAGTACAGCTATGACTATCTGCGCGACGCGAAGAACGGTTCACCCGGCGCCGGCGACTTCTCGACCGTCGAGGCGATCGATGCGCCCGACGACGCGACCGTGGTGTTCAAGCTCGCGAAGCCCAACGGCCTGTTGCCGATCACGCTCACGCATCGCTACGGCGGCGTGATCCCCAAGGATTATTTCGCCACCCCGGAGTCGCGCACGCGGCTCAACGAGATCTCGGTCGGCACGGGCCCGTTCAAGCTCAAGCAGTTCCGGCAGAACTCGGTGCTCGTCTTCGAGAAGTTCAAGGAGTACTGGCAGCCCGGCTTGCCGCATGTGGACGAGGTGACGTTCGCCTTCATGCCGAACAGCGCGGCCATGGTGGTCGCGGCCCAGAATCGCCGCGTCGACATGGGAATCTTCACGCGCCCGCAGGACGCCGAGCAGCTCGCCAACGTGGCGGGCGTCAAGCTGGTGCGCACGCCCTCGATGAACCAGAAGACCGTCGACCTCGACTCCAACTATGCGCCGATCGCCGATGTGCGTGTGCGTCAGGCCATTGCGCTGGCGCTCGACAAGGAGGCCGTGATGAAGGCGTCGATCGCCGGCTATGGCCAGGTGATCGGAACCGTGGTCGCCGGCATGCAGGAGCGCTGGGGCGTGCCGCTCAGCGAGTTGCCGAACCAGAAAGTGGATCTCGATCGCGCGCGCAAGCTGCTCGCCGACGCGGGCCATCCCAACGGGCTCGACATCGATCTGACGACGATCATCGGCTACGACTGGATGGATCCCGCCGCGGTGACGATCGCGGATCAGCTCAAGCGCGTCGGTATCCGCGTGAACATCAAGAAGATCGAGCTCGGCGTCTGGATCCGCAACTTCCAATCCAAGCAGATGGGATTCACGTTCAACGACTGGCCGACCTCGCCGGACCCCAGCCTGCTCTATTACCGGCATTTCCGTGCGGCGCCGCTCGGCGCGGATTTTCGCAACTGGAACAATGCCAAGGCGAGCGACTTGCTGGATCGCGGTCGCGAGGAATCCGACTACGCCAAGCGGCGCGTGATCTACAACGAGTTCCAGAAGATCCTGGCCGACGAAGTCCCGACGATCATGATGTTCTCGGCCGATCTGCTGACCGTCGAGCGTGATCGCGTGCGCAACCACCAGCAACATCCGACCGGCTGGTATTTCGGTCTCATCAAGACGTGGCTGGCGGATTGACCACATTGCTCTCCCCCCTGCGCAGCTGCGTCGCGCAGGGGGGAGGCAGGGTCGTCCATGTTGCGATTCCTCGTCACGCGTCTGGCGAGCGCGTGCTTCGCCGCGCTGCTCTCGAGCTTCGTCGTCTTCCTGCTGATGCGCGCCGTGCCCGGCGACATCGTTGCGCAGATGCTGGGGCAGTCCGGGTCTGACCGCTCCGCTGAGCAGGCGTTGCGCGGGTTTTTCGGACTCGATCAGCCGATCCGTCGCCAGTTCCTGGATTGGCTCGGGCATGTCGTGCAAGGCGATCTCGGTCGCAGCTGGTATCAGGGCAAGCGGGTCACGCTGCTGATCGCGGATGCGTTCGGCGTGACATTGGAAGTCGCCGTGGCGACACTGCTCCTCGCGACGCTGATCGGCGTGCCGCTCGGCGTGATCGCCGGAATCTACGAGGGCACGCGCCTCGACGCCGCCATCCAGGCCTTCAACCTCGTCGGTCTTTCGGCGCCCGTGTTCTGGGTCGGGTTGATGCTGTTGGTCGGCGCCTCCGCGATTCTCGCGTGGTCGCCGCCCTTCGCCTATGCGTCGCCAACGGAGGATCTCGCCGACAACATCTCGATCGTGATCCTGCCGGTGCTGAGCCTGGCGCTGCTGCAGGCCGCCGCCTACAGCCATTTCGTGCGCGATTGCATGATCGGCGAATTGCGCCGCGACTACGTCAAAGCCGCGATCGCCAAGGGGCTCTCGCCGGGGCAGGTCTATTTCAAGCACGCGCTGCGCAACATCCTGATCCCGCTCGTCACGTTCATGGGCTTGATCCTCGTGCAGATCCTCGGCGGCACTGTCGTGATCGAGTCGCTGTTTTCGCTGCCGGGTCTGGGCCGACTGATCCTGTCGGGTATCCAGGGTCGCGACTATCCCGTGGTCCAGGGCGCATTGCTGTTCGTGGTGCTGATCGCGATCCTCATCAACTTCACGGTCGACCTGCTCTATGGCCTGATCGATCCGAGGCTGCGGCCGTGAGCGGCGGCGCGATGTGGCGGGCGGTGCTCGGATCGACGCCGCTGCAGGCGCTCAGTGTCGGATTGCTGGCAGTCTTCCTCGTGCTGATCGCCGTGCCGGAGGTGATCGCGCCGCAATCGCCGCTCGCCATCGATCTGTCGCGCGCGCTCAAGCCGCCATCGAGCGCCCATTGGTTCGGTACCGACGATGTCGGGCGCGATCTCTTCGCCCGCGTGATCCACGCGACGCGCATCACGCTTGGTCTCGTCGCGGGCGCTTTGCTGCTGGCGGCGATGGTCGGCGCCTCGCTCGGCCTCGTGGCCGGCTTCGCGGGCGGCATCGTCGACCTCGTGGCGGGTCGGCTCGTGGACGTGGTGCTGACCTTTCCGCCGATCATCGCGGGTGTCGTCATCACCGGGATACTCGGGCCCGGCGCCGGCAATCTCGTGCTTGCGCTGGCCGTCGTCTACACGCCGCTCTTCTTTCGCATCGCGCGTTCCGGCGCCTTGGCCGAGGGCCAGCGCAGCTACGTCGAGGCCGCGCGCGCGCTCGGGTTCGGCGAGATCTCGATCCTCCTGCGCCAGGTCGCGCCCAATGTGCTGCCGCTCGTCATGCTGCAGTATGTCGTGCTGTTCCCCTTGGCGCTTCAGATCGAGGCTGCGCTGGGATTTCTCGGGCTCGGCGTCGCGCCACCGACACCCGATTGGGGCGCGATCCTCGAGCAGGGAAAGAATTTCATTCTCGTCGCCTGGTGGATCTCGCTGTGGCCCGGCGTGTTCTTGCTTGCCTCCGCGTTCGCGGTGATGGTGCTCGGGCGTGTGCTGCAGCGGCGCCTGGGCGTCGCCTAGGAAGGGATCGCATGACCGTCAGCCTGGCTCTGTTCGAAGACAAGCTCGTGCCCGGGCGAACGCTGGCCTGGCCGGCCGCGCCGCGCGTGATCTATGTGCGCTCGGGCGCGTTGCGGCTCACCGCGGCGTCGGGCACGCGGCTGATGCCGATCGAGAGCGCGACGCTCGTCGAGGAGGCGATCGCGCTGAGCGGCGACGGCGATGCTTGGACCTTCGAACTCTCGGCGCGATCGACGGCCGCCATGAGCGCCGCGGATCAGGCGCGCACCGTGCTCGCCGGCGACATCGACCTGGAGCCCGCCCAGCCCGTGCTGTTTCGCGCCGACCGGGTGCAGTTCGCCCCGCGCGGCGTGACACCCCGCCACGGCCATCGTGGCGCCGGTATCCGACGGCTGATCTATGGACGCTTGGCCGCGCAGATCGGCCACGAGGTGATACGCATCGATGCGGGCGACGCCTGGTTCGAATCCGGCGCCGATCCTGTCATCGGGCGCAATCTCGCCCCGAGCAGCGCTTTCGTGCGCGCCATGGCGCTGACGCCGGACCTCAAGGGCAAGCCGACTTTCATGCCGTGGACTCCCGAGGATGGCGCCATGCCGCGTGGCGTGGCGCCGCGCCAGTATTTCGACGAGATCGTCAATCTTCCGATGCCGGGATGACCGTCGGCTGTACGGCTTGACACTGCTGGCGCGCCCACCGTAACCGGACCAGGGTTTTCGTTGTTTGGAGTCTCTCGATTCATGACGCGCGCCTTCGTGTTCCCCGGCCAAGGATCTCAAGCCGTCGGCATGGGCAAGTCCCTCGCGGATGCCTTCGCCGCGGCGCGTCACGTGTTCGAGGAGGTGGACGATGCGCTGGGCCAGAAGCTGTCGGTGCTGATGTTCGCGGGACCGGAGAGCGAGTTGGTCCTGACGGCAAATGCCCAGCCGGCATTGATGGCGGTGTCGATGGCCGTCATCCGCGTGCTGGAGCAGGAGGCGAATATCACGGTGGCGACGCATGCGTCCCATGTGGCCGGACATTCGCTCGGGGAGTATTCGGCGCTCGCCGCCGCCGGTGCCTTGACGCTCGCGGATGCGGCGCGGCTGCTTCGCCTTCGCGGCGACGCGATGCAGCGCGCCGTTCCGGTCGGTGCGGGCGCGATGGCGGCGCTGCTCGGCCTGGATCTGCCGGCTGCCCAGGAGGTGGCGCGCGACGCGGCGCAAGGCGATGTCTGCGATTGCGCCAATGACAATGCGCCTGGGCAAGTGGTCGTCAGCGGCGCGACGGCGGCCATCGAACGCGCCCTGGTGATTGCGAAGACAAAAGGCGCCAGGCGCGCGATCCTGTTGCCGGTCTCGGCGCCGTTCCATTGCGCGATGATGCAACCCGCGGCAGAGGCGATGGCCGATGCGTTGCAGCGGGCGACGATCCTGCCGCCGCGCGTTCCGCTGATCGCCATTGTGCCGGCCGAGGCCGACAGCGACCCGGCAACCATTCGACAGCTCCTCGTGAAGCAGGTCACCGGTCTGGTGCGCTGGCGCGAAAGCGTATCGTGGATGAAGGCGGCCGGTGTCGACACCCTCGTCGAATGCGGCGCCGGCAAGGTGCTGACCGGACTGACCCGGCGTATCGAGGCTGACATGAACGCCCAGGCGATCAACTCGCCGGCCGATGTCGAAGCTTTCATCAAGACCGTTTGAGGAGAGACGCGCCGTGTTCGAACTCAACGGAAAGACCGCGCTGGTGACCGGCGCTTCGGGTGGCATCGGCGGCGCAATCGCCAAGGCGCTGGTTCGCCAGGGTGCGCGTGCCCGATAGCGCGACCCGCGCACCCTGGCGAACCAGCGCCTTGGCGATTGCGCCGCCGATGCCACCCGAAGCGCCGGTCACCAGCGCGGTCTTTCCGTTGAGTTCGAACACGGCGCGTCTCTCCTCAAAC
>JANNTF010000026.1:0-1636 GCA_031403455.1 Alphaproteobacteria bacterium
CCCAGCACACCGCCAGCGTGCCGCTCGATCAGCTCCTTGTGCTGAATCGACATCGACTCTTCCACATTGCACGGGCGATTCACGTGGCCTGAGATGCAGAACAGCTTCGTGCCCGCGTTCTTGGGCCGGCCGAACCCGGCGAACCAGGCGGGGCCACGACGCAAGATGGTCGGCACGACCGCGATCGTCTCGACATTGTTGATCGTCGTGGGGCAACCGTAGAGGCCGCAAGCCGCTGGGAAGGGTGGCTTCAGACGCGGCTGGCCCTTGCGCCCCTCGAGGCTCTCCAAGAGCGCGGTCTCTTCGCCGCAGATATAGGCGCCGGCGCCGCGATGGAGATAGAGATCGAAATCATAGCCGGTATCGCAGGCGTTGTTGCCGAGGAACCCGGCCCCATACGCCTCGTCGATCGCGCGCTGGATCGCCGATGCCTCGTTGTAGAACTCGCCACGTATGTAGATGTAACCGGCGCGCGCGCCCATACCGACGCCGGCGAGCAGGCAGCCCTCGACGAGCTTGTGCGGGTCGTGGCGCAGGATCTCGCGGTCCTTGCACGTACCAGGCTCGGATTCATCCGCGTTCACGACGAGATAGCTCGGGCGGCCATCGGGATTCGCCTTCGGCATGAACGACCATTTCATGCCGGTGGGAAACCCCGCACCGCCGCGGCCGCGCAATCCGCTGTCCTTGATCTGCGAGACGATCCAATCACGCCCCTTGGTGATCAGGTCTTTCGTGCGATCCCAATCGCCACGGCTCACCGCTGCCGCCAGGTCAGCGGATTGATGGCGATAGAGATTGGTGAAGATACGGTCCTTGTCCTGCAGCATCGATGCGCGCCTCAATCGTCGCTGCCGGTCGGCGCCGCAGATTGCGGCGGCGGCTCGAGCGTCCAGCCATAGCGTTCGGGGACGGTCTTGAGAACATGCGGCCCGCCCTCGGGCGCCGAGCCTTGTCGTCCCCTCACCGAACCCTTCGGCGGCGCAGATCCGGCGCGCAGATCGTCAATCAATTTCTCGGTCGCCGGGCCATCGAGATCTTCGTAAAAATCATCGTTGATCTGAATGATGGGCGCGTTCACGCAGGCCCCGAGGCATTCGACCTCTTTCAGCGTGAACAAGCCGTCGGCGCTGGTCCCGCCGACATGGACCCCGAGCTTGTTCTCGCAGGCCTTCACCACTTGGTCCGAGCCGCGCAGCCAGCACGGGGTGGTCGTGCAGATCTGGAAGAAGAATTTGCCGACCGGCTCGAGATTGAACATCGAGTAGAAGGTCGCGACCTCGTAAACGCGGATCGGCGCCATGTCGAGCAGCCCCGCCACGTAATCCATCGCGGCGCGCGGCAGCCAGTTCTGATGTTGGCGCTGAGCAAGATCGAGCAACGGAAGAACCGCGCTCGCCTGCCGACCGGCGGGATAGCGTGCGATGATGATCTTCGCCCGCGCGAGGTTGCTCGCATCGAAGGCGAACACCGTCGGTTGCGACACGGCGCCGGAAGCTTGCGCGCTCATCGATCGATCTCCCCGAACACGACATCCATCGAGCCGATGATGGCAACGGCATCCGCCAACATGTGTCCTCGTCCGAGGAAGTCCATCGCCTGCAGAAAGGCGAAACCGGGCGCCCGGATCTTGCAG
>JANNTF010000027.1:0-2467 GCA_031403455.1 Alphaproteobacteria bacterium
GCCGGATTGTTCGGGCGCTACAGCCGCATCGCCAATGAACTCATCGCCGCGGCCGATCTGCTCCTGGTCGTCGGCTGCAAGCTCGGCGAGATCGCGACCAAGCGGTTCCAGCTGCTGCCCGCCGACACGCGGATCATTCACCTCGATATCGTGGCCGAGGAGATCGGGCGCACGAGCCGCGCTGATGTGCCGCTGTGGGGCGATGCACGCAGCGGACTTCAGGATCTGACGGCGGCGCTGGCCGGCGACGCCGCGGCGGCGGCGCGCGCGGCGCGCTCCGATTACGCCGCCGAGATCCCGGTGCGCATGCGCCGATGGCTCGACGAAGCGCGGCCGCGTCTGCATTCCGACGAACGGCCGATCAACATGGCGCGCCTCATCCATGAACTGAACAAGGCGCTGCCCGCGGATGGGATCCTCGTCGCCGATGGCGGTTTCGCCGGCCATTGGACCGGCTTGCTGTTCGATACCAAGGCGGCAGGCCGTCACTTCGTTCCCGATCGCGGCTTCGCGTCGATCGGTTACGGCCTGCCCGGGTCGATGGGAGCGCAGCTCGCGGCGCCCGGACGCAAGGTGGTCGGGATCACGGGGGATGGCGGGTTCAACATGACGATCGGCGAACTCGAAACGGCGCGACGCCTCGGCCTGCCGTTCACGTTGTTCGTCGTGAACAACGCCGCATCCGGATATGTGAAGGCGCTGCAACACGCGATGTACGGCAGTGGAAACTACCAATCCTCGGATCTCGTCGAGCTCGACTACGCGAAACTCGCCGAGGGATTCGGCTGTCACGGCATCCGCGTGGAGGACCCGGCCGATCTGGCCGCCGCGATCCAGCGCGGCTTCGCGGCGACCGATCGGCCGACCGTGGTCGATGTTGTCGTCACGCGAGATCCGTCGAAGATGTTGCCCGCCGTCGACAGCCGCACGCTCGTGGTCAAGAAGGGTGATCGGCCGGCGTGATGCGCATCGGACGAGTCGCGTGACGCGCGTGGACACGATCGCGGCTGCACGCCTCAGTTGACGACCCTGCGGCTTGCACACAACGATGCTGATGATCGGCAGCGCCAAGGGCGCTTCAGTTTGTTCAACCTCACCGAGCCGCGCCATGTGCCATTGGGCATCGGGCGGATCATCCGGTTTCGTCCGGCTGGGCTAATCCTTCGTTAACCATATTGGGACGATTGCACACTGCGAAAACGGCGTGCACAGATGCAACACGCCAGGTTGTGTGGTGAACGAGCGCGCTGATTCGTCATAAACGCGAGCTTCCCAAAAATGTCACTCGGCCCTAGAAACCAAGTGTTTATCGTATTGTTGAGACGACTTGTTACGCAGCTGAGGATGACGGCGGTGCCGACCTCAACGGCGGGGACAAGTCCAAGCGGAGGTGAGGCGAGGCCAGACGATGACGCTCTACACGGTCCCCAGCATCGGGGTCGCCATGCGCATCTCGCATTCAAGATTTCGCACTCCCACCCAGCAATCCCCGCTCCAGGAGCACATGCATGACGATCGTCAGTGGCACTGACGGCTACAAGGCCATTCTCGAATCCTACGGTGCCGTGCGCTTCAACTCCGTGGCCCCGCTGGGTACAGAAACCTTCGTCAGCTACAGCTTCTTCGATTCCTGGCCCACCTATGGCGCGAGTCAGCGCATCGGCGCGGCGACGTTGCCGCCGACCTCGATCGAAACCCTGTCCTCCACGCAGCGCGCCGCGATCCGGACAGCGCTCGACCAATTCGCGGCGATCTCGGGGCTGACCTTCATCGAAGTCCCCGGCGACGCGACCACGCGCGGCGACCTCGTCTTCGGCATGGTCTCGGACATCGTCGGCTATTCGGGCCTCACCTATCTGCCGTACGAAGCGATGGACCGCTACTCGGAATCGCTGTCCGGCGAGGTTTGGCTGTCTCGCGTCGATGTCGGCAACATGAGCATCGGCTCATGGGGTTATTACGTGGCGATCCACGAGATCGGCCACGGGATCGGATTCAAGCACCCGCACCAGGCCGATCCGACTCTCAACACGGCCGAGAACAGCACCAGCGCGACCGTGATGTCCTACAACGTCGCGCCGATCCCGACGCAGCTCGGGTCACTGGACGTGACGGCTGCGCAATATCTCTACGGCACGCGCAGCGCGGCGAATGCCAATGGCGTGAGCGGCGCCTGGGACGCGGCGTCCCAGCGCATCTCGATCGTCGGCTCGTCGGCCGCCGAGACCATCGTGGGCAGCGGCTGGCGCGATACGATCAGTGCCGGAGGCGGGATCGACGTCATCAATGCCGGTTCCGGGGATGACATCGTCGCGGGCGGCGATGGCAACGACACGCTCTATGGCGACGCCGGGGACGACAGCCTCTCGGGCGGGGCCGGTAATGACAGGCTCAGCGGCGGCGACGGCAATGACGTCCTGGACGGCGGCGCTGGCAACGACATGCTCAGCGGCGGCGAGGGCAATGA
>JANNTF010000028.1:0-1577 GCA_031403455.1 Alphaproteobacteria bacterium
GTGGCGATCGCCATTCGCGATCATGGGCTGGGGATCGCCGCCGCGGAGATACCGCAGCTCTTCACGCGCTTCTTTCGCGCCAGCACGTCGACCGGCATCGCCGGGACCGGGATCGGGCTGCATCTGGTGCGCGAACTCGTCACGATGCATCGCGGCCGCGTCACGGTCGAGAGCACGCTCGGGCGCGGCTCGGTCTTCGTCGTCAGCCTGCCGCGGCTGGCGGGGCGGGGCGTGCAGTCGGAGAACGCGACGGGCTGAGCTCGCCCGGCGCGTCCGGTTCAGTTCAGCTCGGCCCGCAGCTTCGAGCGCAACACGTCGATCGGCACGCGCTTGCCCTCGACGACCATGCACCAGAAAGTCCAGCCATTGCAGGCGGGCGCGCCTTGCACGGCGGCGCCGACCTGATGGATCGAGCCGCGATGATCGGCCGAGATCAGCGTGCCGTCGGCGCGCACGCGCGCGGTCCAGCGGCCGCTCGGATCGCTCAGCACCTCGCCGGGCTGCAACAAGCCGCGCTCGACCAGCCAGCCGAAGGGGATGCGCGGCTCGTCGCGCTTCGATCCGGTCTGCGTGATCGACTCGTCGTCGGCGCGGCGCACATCGGCGATGCGCGTGCGCGCGACGGCCGCATACCCTTCGTCGCGCTCCAGCCCGATGAACCGCCGACCCAGCCGTTTGGCGACGGCGCCCGTCGTGCCCGAACCGAAGAATGGATCGAGGATCACGTCGCCGGGCTTCGACGACGCGACGATCACGCGATGGAGCAGGGCTTCGGGCTTCTGCGTGGGATGCGCCTTGCGGCCATCCGAATCCTTGATGCGCTCGCCGCCGGTGCACAGCGGAATGAACCAGTCGCTGCGCATCTGGATGTCGTCGTTGAGCGCCTTCATCGAGTTGTAGTTGAAGGTGTAGCGGGACTTCGGTTCGCGCGCGGCCCAGATCATCGTCTCATGCGCGTTGGTGAAGCGCCGGCCGCGGAAATTCGGCATCGGGTTGACCTTGCGCCAGACCACGTCGTTGAGGACCCAGAAGCCGAGATCCTGCAGCGCCGCGCCGAGGCGGAAGACATTGTGGTAGCTGCCGATCACCCAGATCGTCCCGTCCGGTTTCAGGATGCGACGCGCCTCGCCGAGCCAGGCGCGCGTGAAGCGATCGTAATCCGCGAAATCGCCGATCTGGTCCCACGCATCGTCGACGGCATCGACCTTCGAATTGTCCGGCCGATGCAGCGCGCCGCGGAGCTGCAGATTGTAGGGCGGGTCGGCGAAGATCATGTCGATGCTCGCCGTGGGCAGCGCCGACATCAGCTCGACGCACTCGCCGATCAGGATCTGGTTGCCGTCGCCGAGACCGGGATCGGAAGTCGAGGAGGGAGCATGCGCCATGGCGGCGGAATTTGAGTCGCTCCCGAGTCCGCGTCAATCGATATGTTGAATCAAGCCCTTGCAGGGATTCCGGTCAGGTCGGGAGACGGGGCTGTGCGAGCGGCGCAAAGCTCAAGCGATGGTGGTTCGTGGCGCCGATGGACTCGATCCCTTGTAGGTGCTCGCGCGTTCCGTAGCCCATGTTGCGGTCCC
>JANNTF010000029.1:0-5083 GCA_031403455.1 Alphaproteobacteria bacterium
CGACCTCATGCTCGGTCTCGCATGACCGGTCCCCTCATCCTGCCGTGGCGCGGCGTGTTGCCGAGGATCGATCCGGTTGCCTGGATCGCGCCCAACGCGACCGTCATCGGGGACGTCGAGATCGGGGCAAGCGCGAGCATCTGGTTCGGCACGATCGTGCGCGGCGACGTCAATTCCATCCGCATCGGTGCGCGCAGCAATGTCCAGGATGGCAGCGTCATCCATGTGACGACGCGCCGCTACACCACGATCATCGGCGACGACGTGCTGATTGGCCATATGGCGATGATCCATGGATGCACCATCGAGAGCGGCGCATTCATCGGGATGAAGGCCTGTGTGATGGACGGCGTGGTGGTCGAGAGCGGCGCCATGGTGGCCGCCGGCGCGCTGGTGACGCCTGGTAAGCGTGTGCGGGCCGGAGAGGTGTGGGCTGGTTCACCGGCCAAGCTCATGCGTCCGATCTCCGAGGACGAGCGCATCCACATGATCGGGGCGCCGCAACGCTATGCGGCACTCGCGGCAGAGTATAAGGCAAGCGGCGTCGGTTGACGGCGATGCGCTTGAGTGGGCGACATGATCGATGTCCGGTTCGATGACTTGCCGGGAGCGGCAGGTTCAGCGCGCTGAGCGCCAGACCAGATACGCGCCCAGGATCAGCAGGCCACTGAAGAAGCAGCGACGGAAGAGCGTCTGCGAAATGTGCTGGCGTACGCGTTGGCCAAACAACATGCCGAGCAAGGCGGGCACAAGAGCGGCAAGCGATACGCTGGCCGTCGTGACGTGGAAGCTTCCGGTGATGACGAGCGCCAGCGCGAACGCCACCGTCGACGTCATGAAGGAAAGCCCCAGCGCCTGGACGAGATCGTCCCTGCCGAGGTCAAGTGCCTGCAGATACGGAACCACGGGGACGACGAAGACTCCTGTCCAGGCGGTGACCAGGCCTGTTATCCCGCCGACCAACGGTCCCAGCCACGTCTCGGACGACGGAGTTACCTGCCAGCGCACGCCGCTCAGCCCCAGCATCGCATAGACGATCAGTGCGGCCCCGAGCATCACGCTCGCGATCGCGCTGCCTTGTGTCGCCAGGAAAGGCGCCCCGATCAGTGTTCCCGCAAAAATTCCGAGCATCAGCGACCAGAGGCGGCGCACGAGTGAGGTGAGACTGGGCCCGGTCGCGAGCTGCCAGGCATTCGTCACCAGATTGGGCACCACGAGCAATGCAGCCGCCTGTGCTGGCGGCATGAAGATGCCGAGCAAGCCAATCGCGATCGTCGGCAACCCGAGGCCGAGCACGCCCTTGACGAAGCCCGCCACCAGCAGCACGACGCTCGCGACGGCGATGAGGGAAGTCATATCGGTCATGACGCACGACACCTCTGCCGGCGCTCTCCGGCATGCGATGAAAGGAGGTGCACAGCGTCGCGCCGATCACGTCAACGATGCTTCGCCGGTGGCCGAAGGGTCGGGACGACGACTGAAGGGTTAGGCGGGTTGCAGAATCTGAAGCCTGGTCGCGATCACATAGTCCTTCACGCGGGGACGATAGGCCTGCATGTGGGGCGCGACCGAATGCGCCTTGAGCGCCGGAAGGTCACGCCATTTCTCGACGACGATCACGATGTTCGCGCCGTTCTTCACCTGCGCGGCGATGTCGGTTTCCGCGTCGATGGCCGGCCCGTACTCGATGCAGCCATCCTCGGCATGGACCGGCTTGATCAGCTTGTTGAATTCGACGAGGAACGCGTCGCGTGTGCCAGGCTTGAGTTCGATGGTGGCGATGACGTGGATCACGTTGTGCTCCTCTTGGGTTGACGGGACGATGGTCAGATGCGTGGGACGAGCAGATCGAGGTCGCCTGGCGTGACGCAAGCCCGCAGCGATACAGGCTCGCGCGGCGGCAAGGCGCCGAGTTCGCGCAGCCCCGAGCCGGTGATCAGCGCGACCACACTCTCATCACTAGCGATGACGCCCTCCGCCACCAGCCGCTCGATTCCGGCTGGAGCCGCGGCGCAGCTTGGTTCAGCGAATATCCCTTCCTCGGCGGCGAGCTTCAGATGCCAGCCGCCGATCGCGGTCTCGTCGACCGAGATCGCGCAACCGCCGCTCTCACGCAAGGCCGCCAGGGCGCCGAGCGCATCCGGAGGCACGCCATGCTTGAGGTTGCGCGCGATCGTCTCGACCGTTTCGTCGGCGGCGATCGCGGTGAGTTGATCCCATGTGGTGAGTCCGCGCGTCATGGCGATCTCGAGTGCGTTGAACATCCGGGTCTGCACGCTCACCATTCGCGGCAATCGCGCGATACGGCCGATGCGGTGCAGGTCCTGAAAGCCGCGCCAGATGCCGGCGAGCGTCCCACCGCCGCCGACCGGGACGACGAACCAGTCCGGGACATCGCCGAGCTGGGCGACGGTTTCATAGGCGATCGTCTTGGGTCCCTCGGCCTGATAGGGGCTGAGCGACGAGATCGTGCTGGCCTGAAACCAGCTGTCGTCGAGCGAGCGGAGCAAGGTCTCGATCGCTTCGAACGTCGTGTCGACGGCGGCGACGGTGGCGCCGAAGGCCAGCATCGGCTTGAGGCGTTCGGGCGGCGTACCGCGGGGCATCAAGACCAGACAGGGGAGCCCGGCTCTGGCGCCATAGGCCGCGCAAGCGAGACCGACACTCCCCGTCGACGCGACGGCGATGCGCCGCGCTCCGATCGATCTGGCATGGGTCATCGCGACGGACATCGCCCGATCTTTCTGGGAACCTGTCGGGTTTGCCGCTTCATTCTTCCAGAACACGCGCGCGCCGTGCGCGCGCATGGCCGCGATCAACGGCGTTCCTCCTTCACCAAGCGTGACCGGTTCGCAGTCGGGCGCGATGGGCAACAACTCCGCATAGTCCCAGAGACGGCCAACGCCGGTCGGCCAGCGCCGTGGCCAGGCGTAGCCGAACCCCAGAGTTCCGCCGCAGGAAATGCAGCGCACTGCTTCGCGGGCATGAGTCGCGTGCGCGCAGGCGAGACAGCGAATCTCGAAGTGATCGATCATGATAGTCCCATGATAACGGTGCGCGCGATCAGAGCCAGGACGGTGTCCATGTGCCGCAGAGCTGCAGCACCTGTCCGCCGGTACCAAGCTTGAAGTGCGCGAGTGGCGCCGCGCGTTCACCTTCGACTTGACCCAGATCACAGATGCGCACGCCCGCATCCTGCAAAGCGCGCAGGCCCTGCCACAATGCGAGATTGCCGGCATGGACGAGGCGTCCCGCGGGCTCGGCGGCGGCGATGACATAGGTGGCGCCGTGACCGTGACGCAGGAAAAGCGCGGCGGCGACGGTCTGACCCTGGGTCTCCACGGCGACGACAAAGACGTCGCGCCGGGCGCTCGTCGCGATCAGGTCGAGCACGAAATCGGACGGTAGCGCCTTGAAGCGCTTCATCGCCATGAGGCGCGTGTGCGCGTGGAGAAGCCAGGCCAGCGCCGCGCCACCGCGCTTGATGTCGACACGCAGACCGCGCGCTTCCGCTTTGCAGAGCCGGTTGCGCCACTTGCCGTGGAGGCGTTTGCGCAACGCACGGCCGTCGCCAGTGAGATCGACCTGGACGATGCTGGCCGATGAGACGATCTCGCGCAGTGACGCCGCGCGCATCGCGCCTTGGGAATTGACGCTCGCGATGAAATCCGGCGAGAGGATCAGCGCGTGAGGCCAGCGCGCGCGTAATGCATCGACCGCTGCCGCAAATGCTGCGCGGGGCAGATCCGGGCCGGCAACGAACGAGAACGGCCCGCGTAGCGCCGTAGTGATGAGCGGGAAGCCGACGATCCGGCGCGTCGCCGCCTGGATGCCCAGCGTGATCCGGCCGCCGTCTTCGATCAGCAAGCGGCGGATCAAGCGCCCACGTCGCGCGAGCGCAGCCGCATAGGCAGGGGATTGCTGAAGCGGCACGAACGCCGCACTCGTCATGGCATGACCCCAGATCTCCGCGTCGACCTCGCGGAGCTTGATCACTTTGCGCTCAGCAACAGGATAAGGAGATCGACGCCGATGCCGATTCCGATCAACGGGGCGCCGTAGCGCAACCCGAACACGATCCCCGCCCAACGCGTCGCGCGCGGAGCGAGGATGTCGCGGCCCCTGATCCTCAAGCGGCCTTGCGGCGTTCGAGCAGGCTCTCGGCGATCTGCACCGCATTGAGAGCGGCACCCTTGAGCAGTTGATCGCCGGCGAGGAAGAGATCGATGCCATGGTCGCCGAAGACCAGGCTCTGCCGGATGCGTCCGACCTCGACATCATATTGCCCGGCCGCCGTCAGCGGGAGCGGGTAGAGATTCTTGGCCGGATCGTCGACCAGTTTCACGCCTGGCGCTTTCGCGAGCACGGCACGCGCGCCGTCGGGCGTGACGGGCTTGTCGAATTCTATCGTCACGGCCTCGGCATGGACGCGCATGGTTGGAATGCGCACGGCGGTGCAACTCGCGGCGAGGTCGGGCAGGCCCATGATCTTGCGGCTCTCCCACACGACTTTCATTTCCTCTTTGGTGTAGCCATTCGGTTGGAAGGCATCGATATGGGGGATCACGTTGAAGGCGATCGGATGCTGGAAGATTTTGTTCAACGGCTTCTCGCCCGCAAGCACCGCCTTGGTGCCCGCGACCAGTTCGTCCATGCCTTCGGCTCCGGCGCCGGACGTCGCCTGGTAGCTCGACACGATCACGCGTCGCAGGCCAAACGCCTGATGGAGCGGCCAGAGCGCCACCACGAGCACGGCGGTCGTGCAGTTCGGGTTGGCGATGAGCTTATGGCCTATGGCCGCGGCTGCATTGATCTCCGGCACCACTAGCGGAATCGACGGATCGTAACGCCAGGCACTCGAATTATCGATCACCGTCGCCCCTTGCGCCGCGATCCGCGGCGCCCATTCCCGCGCGAATTCGCCGGAGACCGCGAGCAGGACGAGATCGCAATCACTGGTCGCCTCCAGGCTGAACGGCTTGACCGCGATCTCGCCATACGGCGTTTGCAGCTTGCGGTCGGCGCTGCGCGCAGATGCCAGCAACCGCAACTCTCTCACAGGGTAGTGACGATCGTGGAGGAC